>NZ_JBHWOO010000239.1:0-11689 GCF_043424415.1 Luteococcus sp.
CCTGTGGCAGCAGACCGGCCAGGTCGTTGTCCTCGACCGGGCCGCGGATCTGTCCCTGGTTGCCCATCAGGCCGACCAGCTCCCGGCCACGCGCCATCGCATCGGCCTCGTCGTCGGCCACCACGTGCACCACCCCGGAACGTCGTCCGTGGGTATCGGGACCACCCAGGCGTGCCATGTCGACGTTCTCGCCCGTCACCGAGCGGACGACGTCGGGGCCGGTGACGAAGATGCGACCCTCGGGGGCCAGCACGACCACGTCGGTCAGGGCCGGCCCATAGGCGGCGCCGCCGGCGGCCGGGCCGAGGACGATGGAGATCTGCGGGATCTTGCCGCTGGCGGCGGTCATCGCATTGAAGATGCGACCCACGGCGTGCAGGGAGAGGACGCCCTCGGCGAGGCGAGCGCCGCCAGAGTGCCAGATGCCCAGGATCGGGATGCGGTCGTTCATGGCGCGCTCATAGGCCTTGACGGCCACCTCACAGCCGTCGACGCCCATGGCGCCGCCCATCACGGTGGCGTCGCTGCAGAAGGCGACGGTGCGGTTGCCGTCGATGGTGCCGATGCCGGCGAGCATGCCCGAGTCGTCGTCGGGGCCGAGCAGCTCCAGACTGCCCTCGTCGAAGAGGGCGGCGAGCCGGGTGTTGGGATTGCGGGGGTCGAGTACGCGGGGCAGCTTCTGCTTCTTCTGGGCGGTCTCAGCCATGACTGGCTCCTTCGTCGGGGTGGTGGTACTGCGGTGTCACGGCACGGCGGGGCCGGCCCTGGGGGCGTGCACGGTGGGTGGGGCCGACGGGCCGGGGCTCTCGGGGGAGAGCTTCCCGGCCCGTCGGGGATCCTCGTAGGGGCAGGACAGCCCTACGAGACTGTGGGCATCAGCGGGACTGGTGCTGGTTGGTGACGGCGATGGCGACGTTGTGGCCGCCGAAGCCGAAGGAGTTGTTCAGCGCTGCCAGGTCGCCCTCGGGCAGCTGGCGGTTGCTGGTGGCCACGTCGATGGGCAGCCCGGGTTCCAGCTCGTCGATGTTGATCGTGCCGGGCACGGTGCGGGTGTTGAGCGCCATGACGGTGGCGAAGGTCTCGATGGCGCCGGCGCCGCCGAGCAGGTGCCCGGTCATCGACTTGGTGGAGGTGACCACGACGTCGTCGGTGGCCTCGCCCAGCGCGGTGCGGATCGAGTTGGCCTCGGTGACGTCGCCCTTGGGGGTGGAGGTTCCGTGGGCATTGACGTGCTTGATGTCGCTGGCCTGGAGGCCGGCCTCCTTGAGGGCGCGCAGCATGGCTGAGGACTGGCCGCGGCCCGACGGGTCGGGCTCGACGATGTCGTGGTTGTCGGCGCTGATGCCGGCCCCGGCCAGGGTGCCGTAGATCATCGCGCCGCGGGCCTGGGCGTGCTCGAGGCTCTCGATGACCATGCTGACCGAGCCTTCGCCCATCACGAAGCCGTCACGGCCGGTGTCCCAGGGGCGGCTGGCGGCTGCGGGGTCGTCATTGCGGCGGCTGAGCGCCTGCATCTGGGCGAAGGCGTTGATGGGCAGGGGGTGGATGACGGCCTCGGTGCCGCCGGCCAGGACGATGTCGGCGCGGCCCAGGCGGATCATGTCGATTGCCAGGCTGATCGCTTCGTTGGACGAGGCGCAGGCGCTGACGGGGGTGTGGATGCCGGCGCGGGCGCCGATCCTGAGGCCGATGTTGGCGGCCGGGGCGTTGCTGATCAGCATCGGGATGGTGAACGGGCTGACGCGGCGAAGGCCCTTGTCCTTCTGCACGTCCCACTGGTCGAGCAGCGAGTTCAGACCGCCGATGCCGCTGGCGACGCTGACGCCGATACGGTCCTCGTCGAGGGAGTCGTCGGGCTCGCCGAAGGTGAAGCCGGCATCGGTCCAGGCCTCCTCGGCGGAGGCCAGGGCCAGCTGGGTGGAGCGGTCGAGACGGCGGGCCTGCACGCGGGGCAGCTTGTCTGCCGGGTCGCTGATGGCCTGGGCGGCGAAGGTGACGGGCAGCTCGGCGGCCCAGTCCTGCTCCAGGGTGCGGGCGCCGCTGACCCCGTCGAGCATCGCGCGCCAGGTGGTCGCGGCATCGGCGCCCAGCGGGGTGAAGGCGCCGAATCCGGTGATGACAACGGTGGTCATGTGGTCTCCAAGAGGGTGGTGTGTCGGGTGGAGGCACCCGGCGGGGGGAGGCTTTGCCTCAACCCCGCCGGGCGCGTCCGGGTGGTACTTGGCGGTTGCCAGGTGCCCGGGTCAGGCCTGGGCGCGCTCGACGAAGGCGACGGCGTCGCCCACGGTCTTGAGGTTCTTGGCGTCCTCGTCGGGGATGGAGACGCCGAACTTCTCCTCGCAGGCGTAGATGATCTCGACCATGCTCAGGGAGTCGACGTCGAGGTCGTCGGTGAAGGACTTGTCGAGCTGGACGTCCTCGACTGCGACGCCGGCGACGTCGTTGACGATCTCGGCGAGGTCGGAGCGGATCTCTTCGGTGCTGGCCATGGTGGCCTCCTGTTTCTGTGTTGTCCTGCTGATGGGGTTCACGGCTCTGGCACTGGTGCCAGACCCGGGTTCTTGGGGGGGTGGCCGTCAGGGAAGCGTGACGACCTGTCCGGCATAGGCGAGGCCTCCGCCGAAGCCGATGAGCAGCGCCTGCTGGCCGCTGGTGGCCTTGCCGCTGGACAGCAGCTCATCCATGGCCAGCGGGATGCTGGCGGCCGAGGTGTTGCCGGAGTTGCGGATGTCGCGCGCCACGACGACGTCCTCGGGGAGCTTGAGGTGGCGCAGGATCGAGTCGGTGATGCGGTTGTTGGCCTGGTGCGGGATGAAGACGTCGAGCTCCTCGGGCGCCAGGCCGGAGGCCTCCAGCACCTCGCGCGCGCGGTCGCTGATGAAGGTGGTGGCCCAGCGGAAGACCTTGGTGCCCTCCATCCGGATGTACGGGTGGGGCTGGCCTTCGGCCAGGGACCGGGAGTCGTCGATGGTCAGCACGTCGGCCTGGCTGGCGTCCGATCCCCACACGACCGGGCTCATCGCCGGCACCTCGGAGGGGCCGACGACGCAGGCGCCGGCACCATCGCCGAAGAGGAAGGCAGTGCCGCGGTCGCTGGTGTCCAGCAGGCGGCTGAGGATCTCGACGCCGACCACGAGAACGTGGGTGGCTCCACCGGTGCGCACCAGGCTGTCGGCCAGCGACAGCCCCTTGCAGAAGCCGGCACAGGCTGCGGTCACGTCGAAGGCTGCGGCCCCCTGGATGCCCAGCTCGGCGGCGACCTCACAGGCCACCGACGGCATGGAGCGCGTGCCGCTGATGGTCGCCACGATGATGGCGTCCACCTGGTCCAGGGAGAGCCCGGCACGCTCGACGGCCACCCGGGAGGCGTCCGCGGCCATGCCAACCACCGTCTGGTCCTGGGAGGCCCAGCGACGCTCGACGATGCCGGTGCGTTGCTGGATCCACTCGTCGGAGGAGTCGATCATGGTGCACATCTCGGCATTGTCGACGACCCGCTCGCCGCGGCAGGAGCCCACCGACAGGATGCGGGCGTGTGGTGCCCCGGCGGCGCTGTTGAGCATGGCCATGTCAGTTGGCGTCCAGTGCGGTGCGGGAACCGCGCTCGGAGATGGGGTGCAGGCGCAGCAGGGGCTGGCCGGGCGAGACGGGGTCACCCTGCTCGACGAGCCACTCGACGACCTGGCCGCCGTGCTCGGCGGGGACGGTGACGCTGCCGCGCAGGTTGCTCACGCTGCCGATGATCTGGCCGCGCTCGAGGCGATGGCCCTCGTCGAGGCCCTCCGCGCGGACGAAGGAGCCCTTGCCGGGGGAGACGACCAAGCGCCAGGTGGGCGTGGTGGTCAGGTCGGCCGGCGTCTCGCCGTCGGAGTGGTTGGCGATGAAGGTGCGGGCCTCGTCGAGCTGGCCGGGGGTGTTCAGGTTGAACAGTTCGACGCCCTTGAGGTTGCGCTTGGCGATGCCGGTCAGGGTGCCGGCGGGCTGCAGTTCGAGCAGGCCGGTGACGCCGAGGTCGGCCATGGTCTGCATGCACAGGTCCCAGCGCACCGGGCTGGCGACCTGGTCGACCAGGCGGTTGAGGTACTCGCGGCCGCTGGGCACCACCTGGCCGTCGCGGTTGCTGAGCAGCCGCACGCGGGGGTCGCGGGTGTAGACGGCGGCCGAGAGGCGGCGCAGGTGGTCGACGGCGGGCTCCATGTGCACGGTGTGGAAAGCGCCGGCCACGGACAGCGGGATCAGGCGGGTGCGGGGCGGCAGGGCGTCCTTGAGCTGGTCGAGCTGCTCGACGGTGCCGGCGGCGACGATCTGGCCGGAGCCGTTGTTGTTGGCGGGGGTGAGTTCACAGCTGTCGATGGCGGCAAGCACTGCCTCGCGGTCACCGCCGATGACGGCGCTCATCGAGGTGGGGCGCACGGCAGAGGCCTCGGCCATCGCCTTGCCCCGCTCGCGCACCAGCACCATGGCGGACTCTGCGCTCATCACTCCGACGGCGGCGGCAGCGGTGATCTCGCCGACGCTGTGGCCGGCGACGACGCCGATCCGGCCATAGGCCTCCGACGGCTTGGCGAACAGCTCCAGCGCCGTCACCAGACCCGCGGCGACCAGCAGCGGCTGGGCGACGGCCGTGTCCCGGATGGTCTCGGCATCCGACGTGGTGCCGTACTGGGCCAGGTCGAGGCCGCTGACGGCGCTCAGCCAGCCCAGGCGAGCCGCGAAGCTGTCCAGCTCAAGCCAGGGAGCGAGGAATCCGGGGGTCTGGGCACCTTGGCCCGGGGCGACGATTGCAAGCACAAGTCCACTGTGACGCTTCGCTGAAAGATTCGCCTGGCTCGTTTCGACGAAAAGCGGCGGACCATTGTTGTGGGAACTCCACAAAGTCAGTGATCACGTTCTCCGCGGGATCCGTGCCGGGCTTGTGGAGGGCGCTGAACCACAACCGTGTGCTTTGTGGGCCCTCACACGAGCGGGCTCAGGAAACCTGTCCGGAGAGCCGGCCCAAGGTGATGGCAAGCCGAAGCACATAGGCGTCGCGGGAGTCGCTGGGGGAGTAGCCGGTGACGTCCTGGATCCGTTTGATCCGGTAGCGCACCGTGTTGGCGTGGACGAACAGGTGGCGGGCGGTTGCCTCCACGGAACACCCGTGGTCGAGGAATCCGACGCAGGTCTCCAGCAGGTCGCCCCCCGCCTCGGCCAGCGGCAGGTAGACCTCACGGGCCAGCTCGCGTCGGGCATGACCGTCGCCGGCCAGCACCCGCTCGGGCAGCAGCTCCGCGGCGGGCAGTGCCCGGGCACCCTCCGGCCAGGCATCGGCGGCGCGCCATCCGCTGGTGGCGGCACGCGCGGAACGAGGAGCCTCCACCAGGTCCTCCACGAGGGGGCCGACCACCACGTGCCCCGCGCCGAAGTAGCCGGCGAGCTGGTCGACCAGGTCTATGGCCTCGGACTCCTCGTTCACCTGGGAACTGCTGGCCACCACCACGGTGCGTTCCCCCTGCACCGAGGCGAGCACGTCAACGCCCAGCCTGCGGGCCTGGCGTCGCAGGTGCTCGATGGCGTCTGCATCACTCTCGTGGGTGCGCCCGACCACGACGAAGACCTTGTGCCCCGAAGTCCAGCCCAGGGTGGAGGCGCGGGAGACCATCGACTCGTCGGCCTCGGCGCGCACCACGGCGTCGACCACGAGGGCCTCCATCCGGGCATCCCAGGCGCCACGCACCTCGGCCGCACGGGCATAGACCTCCGCCGCGCCGAAAGCGACCTCCCGCGAGTAGTGGACGATGGCATTCTGCAGCACGGCCCGGTCACCGCGCGGGGCGAGCAGCTGGACCTGCTCCTCGACGACGCTGATGGTGGTTCGCATCAGGTCCACGGTCTGGTGCAGGCTGATCTGCCGGGCCAGGGCCCGGGGTGCGGAGGCGAAGACGGTCGCCGGCTCGAAGGGCACGTCGGGATCATCGGCCACCCAGCGCACGAAGCCGTCGATGCCCTGCCGGGCGACGATCGTGATCCAGGAACGATGCTCGGCGTCCAGCTCACCGAACCAGGGATGACGCTGGTCCATCGCCTCCAGGGTTGCAGTGGTCATCTTCGAGGTGGTCGCCTCGAGCCTGGACACCAGCGCGCGCCGGGCGCGGTCGGAGGGGACCAGGGCCCGCCCCGTGCCGGGAGCGGGCGGCGGCAGGGCGGAGTTGCGCGAACGCGGTGCCATTGGCGCCTCAGTCGGTCTTCTTCGTGGGTCCACCGAACATGATCTCGTCCCAGCTGGGCACCGAGGCGCGCTTCTTGCCGGGTCGCGGCTTGCGCGGGGTCGGGGCCTTGGGCTGCGCGTTCTCCTGGGTGCCATCCGTGGGGACCTCGACGGTCTCCTGGGTGGTCACGGTGACCGCACGCGACTCCACCACCGTGACGCTGACCCGTTGCGACGCGGCCTCGTCGGCGAGCTGCTCTGCCTCCTGCGAGGGCTGCACCGGCTCGGGCACCTGCGCCCTGGGGGCCATGGCTTCGGGCGAAGTGACGGTCCCCTCGGTGGTCACCACCGGACCGGTGGTGGGCTGCTCCGCGGGCGTCGCCTCGCCCGCGGCTGGGGCGGTCTCCACGTCCACCGGGGTGTCAGCGTTCGGGGCGACCTCCACGGAGTGCTCGTCCTGTTGCATCTGCTCGGCCAGGGCCGCGGCAGGCTGCGTGGTGGCGGGCTCGGCCTGGGCAGCTCGGGCCTGGGCGGCCTCGGCCTGCTCGCGGGACCGCTGCTGGTAGGCCAGGATCCTCGCCTGGTCGAGCGAGACGGTGCTGGACTGGCTCTCGGCAAGGGTCTCCTCGCGCTGGTCTAGGTCGACGGCACGCACGGGGGCGTCGAGGTGCGGCTGGTCCTCGGTGCGGAACTGGGGCGCCTCCTCCAGCGAGATCGGCTCCTCACGCTCCACCACCGCCGGGGCCGGCTCGGGGTGCAGCTGCCGCACCACGGAAGGCTGCTCCTCCTCGAGATCCTCGTCCAGACCCTCGTCCCCGGCAGGCTCCTGGGTGACCGGGTTGGCCAGGCCCGCGTAGATGTTCACCGAGTCCTCGGCGAATGAGCTGAGCATCTCGTAGAGCACGTCCATGTCGGAGGTGTTCTTCGGCACGAAGTCGTAGAGGCCGTCGACCTCCTGGAACTCCGCGGGGGAGTAGTCCTCCGGCTCCTCGTCCTCGATGGCGTCGGGAGTGACGGCTTCGGGAGTGACGGCTTCGGGCGTGACGGCTTCACTCTCGGTGTGCTGCGGGGTGGGCTCGGCCGGGCGAGGTGCCTCGGGCTGGAGCTGGGTCAGGGCCTGCACCTCGGAGGCAGCCTGGCGGGTGCGGCGGTCCTGCAGGGCGCGCACGATCGCCAGCTCGTCATCGAGGTTGACGGTGGGTTCGGCATCGCTGCCGGCAGCCTCCGGGGCGGACAGGGTGCGTGACTGCTCCGGCACGGCCTCACCGATCAGCTCGCGGGCCCGGTCGTTGACGGCGACGCTGAAGCGGGCACGCTGGTCGAAGACGAACAGTGCCTCGTGCCGGATTCCGTCGTTCTGGTAGCGCCCCACGACCGTCCAGCGACGATCCTCGTTGCGCCACGCGTCCCAGTCCAGGTCGTCCACCGACAGGCCGGTGCCGTGCAGCTTCTCGCCGAGCACCGCCCGCATCGCCCGCACCGAACCGGTCTCGCCGCGGCGCCGCACCGGGCACTGCAGGGCGGTGCCCGCGACGTGCTCCCGCTCGGCCAGAACCGGGGCGGCGAAGGGTTCCACCTTCTCCACCGGCAGCTCCGCCTCGCGCGCCACGTCCTCGAGCGAGGCTCCTGACCGGATGCGGGTCTGGATCTCGCGAGGGCTGAGGCTGCTCATCTGTTACTCCATGCGGCTGGTCGGGGCGGACTCGTGCACCCCCCAACCTATCGCGCAAGCGCCCCGCTGTGTGAGGCACCGCGCCCGGTCCGGGAGAACTGTCGGTGGCGTCTGAGAGGATTCAGGGCATGAGCACCATGGACCAGACCCATCCCCTGCACCCCTTCGACGCAATCCTGCTCGTCTCCTTCGGCGGGCCGGAGAAGCCCGACGAGGTGGTCGACTTCCTGGTCAATGTGACCAAGGGCTCGGGGATCCCGCGTGAACGACTGGCACAGGTGGGCGAGCACTACTACCTCTTTGGTGGTCGCAGCCCCATCAACGACCAGAACAAGGCGCTGATGGCGGCACTGGAAGGAGAGCTGGCCACCCGCGGCGCCGAGCTGCCCATCGCCTGGGGCAATCGCAACTGGTACCCCTTCATCGACGAGGCCCTGCAGGACCTGGCCTCTGGCGGGCACCGTCGCATCCTGGTCCTCACCACCAGTGCGTACCCCTCCTACTCGGGCTGCCGCAGCTACCGTGAGTCCCTGGCCGAGGGCCTGGAGAGCACCGGGGTGGAGCTCGAGCTGGTGCGGATCGGTAACTACGGACTGGACGAGGGCTTCGTCGAGGCCAACGCCCAGGCCGTCCAGCAATCCCTGGTGCAGCAGCCCGGCTCCCGACTGGTCTTCGTGACGCACTCGATCCCCACCGACATGGACGAGAGGTCCGGCCCGGTCGATGCCAGGGGTGCCTACACGCGCTGGCACCAGGAGGTGGCTGCGCGAGTCGCCGGGCGGGTGGGGGCCGAGGACTTCGACCTTGTCTTCTGCTCGCGGTCGGGCCGCCCGGGCCAGCCGTGGCTGGAACCCGACGTGAACGACCACCTGGAATCCTTGGCCAGCCAGGGGGTGGACCGTGTGGTGCTGTCCCCGATCGGTTTCGTCTCCGACCACATGGAAGTGATCTACGACCTCGACACACAGGCCCGTGAGACCTGTGAGCGGCTGGGGATCGCCATGGTGCGTGCGGCGACCGCCGGTATCGACCCATCCTTCGTCACCGCCCTGGTCGACCGGATGGTGGCGCGCGCCCAGCAGGTGCGCCTGGGCGACGTGCTGGGCGCGCCCGACGGCTGCGGTGGCGCCGGCTGTTGCCCCAATGCCCGTCGGCCCGAAACCGCGGCAGTCGACTGACCAGGCCCCGGTAAGGGCCCCCACACATGTCCCCCCATCGATGAGGAGCACCATGCAAGAGCACCGCACGACCACCGGTCAGCAGGACGAGACGGTGGGCACCGGCTCGCCGTGGCAGGACCTGCAGCGTTATGTCCGCACGCAGCGCATCGTCGGCGTGAAGGCTGCCCCCGCTGCGCGCTTCCTGGTCCTGGCGCTGCAGGAGACGAACAAGGATGACACCGCGCACGTCACCTCGCTGTGGCGGCTGCCGGCCGACGGCTCGACGGCTCCGGTGCGGCTGACCCGCAGCAGCGAGGGGGAGAGGTCCTTCGCCATCGCACAGGACGGCAGCCTCGTCTTCACCTCCGGACGCCCGGCCCCTGAGGGCAGCGGCGAGAAGGAGGACCAGAGCCTGTGGCTGCTGCCCGACGGTCCCGGCGAGGCCCGTCTGGTGGGCCGACGTCCCGGCGGCTGGGACGCGCTGCTGGCCGCCCGGGGAAGTTCGCGGCTGGTGACCGGCCTGGGACTGCTACGTGGCTGCACCACCCCGGAGCAGGATGACGCCAAGCGTCGGGAGCGCCGCCGGCACAAGGTGCAGGCGATCCTTCACGACGGGGCCGGAGTGCGTTTCTGGGACCACGACCTGGACTCACCGGCGACGGTCTTCACCGCTCTTGACCTGTCCCAGGAGCAGCCAGAGCCCAGCGAGGCCGTGGGCCTCGGCCTCGGGCGCGGTCTGGGCCCGGAAGCCGCCCTCTCGCACGACGGGTCCTTCCTGGTGACGACCCAGACGGTGGCCGCTCCGCACGGCACACGCCGCGAGCGGCTGGTACGCATCGATCTGGACGAGGGTGACTGCACCGTCCTCCTGGACGAGCCCGGTCACCATTTCTCCGAGCCCGTGCTGAGCCCCGACGACCGCCTGGTGACCTGTGTCCGCTCGGTGGACGGTGACGACCGCACAGCCGTGCGTCAGGTGCTCCACCTGGTGGACCTGTCCAGCGGCGAACACCACGACCTGGCGGCCGACTGGCCCCGCTGGGGCAGCCCGGCGGGCTTCAGCCCCGACGGCGGCACCCTCTATGTCACCGCCGACGAGGACGGGGCAGCACCGGTCTTCGCCATCGACATCGTCAGCCAGCAGGTGCGGCGCCTCACCGGGGCCGGTGCCCACCAGCAGGTGCAGGTGTGCGGGGACGCGCTGTTCGCCCTGCGCCAGGCCTGGGACGAGCCAGGATCCGTGGTCCGGATCGACGCCGCGTCGGGACGCAGCACCGTTCTGTGGTCCCTCGACGGCCCGGTACTGCCGGGCCGACTCGAACGCGTCGAGGCGACTGCCGCGGACGGCGTGCGCATTCCCGGCTGGCTGGTGCTGCCCGAGGGTGCCGACGCCGAGCACCCGGCCCCCCTGGTGTTGTGGGCCCACGGCGGTCCGTTGAACTCGTGGAATGCGTGGAGCTGGCGCTGGTGCCCCTGGCTGCTGGCCGCCCACGGCCTGGCGGTCCTGCTGCCCGACCCCGCCCTGAGCACCGGCTACGGCCGAGACTTCATCCAACGCGGCTGGGGCGACTGGAACTGCGCCTACACCGACTTGATGGCGGCCACCGATGCTGTGGTCCAGCGCCCCGACATCGACTCCGACCGGACCGCCATGATGGGCGGCTCCTTCGGCGGCTGGATGGCAAACTGGGTGGCCGGGCACACCGACCGCTTCCGGTGCATCGTCAGCCACGCGAGCCTGTGGAACCTGGACAGTTTCGTCGCCAGCACCGACGTGCCATGGTTCTGGGGCCTGGAGATGTCGGAGCGGATGCGCGCCGAGAACTCCCCGCACCACTTCGTCGACCGCATCAGCACGCCGATGCTGGTGGTGCACGGTGACAAGGACTACCGGGTGCCGGTCGGGGAGGGCCTGTCATTGTGGTGGGCCCTGAACCGGGCCCACGGGGGCAGTCCCGAACAGATGCCGCACCGCTTCCTGTACTTCCCCGACGAGAACCACTGGGTGCTCAAGCCCCAGCACGCCATCGTCTGGTACCAGATGGTGCTCGGCTTCCTGGGGCAGCACCTGGGGCTCGACGGCATCGAGCAAGCCCCTGACTGGGTCTGAGGTCCATCGGCAGGATTGTGGACGGGCGGGGTGCCCTCGCTCGTCAGGCGTGTGATATGCATGTGCCTGCCGTCGGCCACCGCGGACTTTTCCGAGGTCGGGAATGAGTGGGGTCGGGCGCGCGTTGCCCAGCAGCACCGAGGGCTGGGCGCCACGGGAACACGGCCCCAACTCAGAAGAGCCCTACCCGTCACGGCTGGGCACCACATGGAAGGAAGACATGGCGACTGACTACGATGCCCCTCGCAAGACCGACGAGGAGATGAAGGAAGACTCCATCGAGGAGCTCAAGACTCGTCGCAATGACAAGAACTCCGGCAAGGTCGACGAGGACGAGGTCGAGGCGGCCGAGTCCTTCGAGCTGCCGGGTGCGGACCTCTCCCATGAGGAGCTGACGGTTCGCGTCCTGCCGCGCCAGTCCAATGAGTTCACCTGCGCGAGCTGCTTCCTGGTGAAGTCCACCAGCCAGATGGCCGAGACCCGCAAGGGCCAGAGCTACTGCGTCGACTGCGTCTGACCAGTCCGGCGAACACGGCGAGGGGCGGGGGCCGCATGACAGT
>NZ_JBHWOO010000240.1:0-5711 GCF_043424415.1 Luteococcus sp.
GCTCTGTGCACCCCGTCGACGTCCTCGGTCCCCGCGTCGGTGGCGATCAGGGTGACATCCAGGCCATCGGCAGCCAGGGCACAGCATTCCTTGTTGAAGATGCGGTTGTCGCGCGGCGGGTGGGCCGTGGTGAGGTGCAGGAACTTCGTCATCGCTGTCTGCCTTCCGGGCGTGCTGGAACCCGACAAACCTACCGCCTGCGCCCACGGACCGCGCGAGGGAAGAGGAAGGGGCCGCCCCCGCGGTGCGGTGACGGCCCCCATCGGGAGGGTGTGGCTCAGGCCTCGCCGTCGCCGATCACGAAGCGCTTGACGCCCTCCCACTTGGCGGCGTCGGTGCAGTTGCGGCCGTCGACCAGCACCTGCACGCCGGGGAAGTCGGCTGCGCCGAGCTCGCCGAACTCGGGGTGGTTGGCCTGCACGATGACCGCATCGACCTGGTCGCCATCGGTGTGCGGGTTGAGGTCCAGCCTGGCCAGCTCGTCGGCGGTGTACATCGGGTCGCTGACGGTGGCCACCGCGCCGCGGGCGCTGAGCACCTGGAAGACCGGGAAGACGCCACTGAAGGCGGTCTCCTTCACCTTGCCGCGGTAGGAGGCGCCCAGGATGAGCACCTTCTTGCCCTTCAGGCCGCCGAGGGCGCCCTCGACCAGGGTGACGGCATGCTCGGGCATGGTCATGTTGGCCTCGCGCGCGGTGCGCACGATGGTGGCGTCGGGGTCGGTGTAGAGGTACAGGCGCGGGTAGACCGGGATGCAGTGGCCGCCCACGGCGATGCCGGGCAGGTGGATGTGGCTGTAGGGCTGCGAGTTGCTGGCCTTGATGACCTTGTAGACGTCGATGCCGTTCTTCTCGGCGAACTTGCCGAACTGGTTGGCCAGACCGATGTTGACGTCGCGGTAGGTGGTCTCGGCGAGCTTGGCCATCTCGGCGGCCTCGGCGGTGCCCATGTCCCAGACGCCATTGCCCTCGGGCAGGTCGGGGCGCTCATCGAAGTCGAGCACGGCCTCGTAGAAGTCGATGGCCTTCTTGGTGCCCTCCTCCGACAGGCCGCCGACAAGCTTGGGGTACTTGCGCAGGTCGGCGAAGACGCGGCCGGTGAGCACGCGCTCGGGGCTGAAGACGAGGTGGAAGTCCTTGCCCTCGACCAGGCCGGAGAGCTCTTCGACCATCGGCTTCCAGCGGTTGCGGGTGGTGCCGACCGGCAGCGTGGTCTCGTAGGAGATGAGCGTGCCGGGCGTCAGGTGCTCGGAGAAGGACTTGGTGGCGTCTTCCATCCAGGCGAAGTCGGGCTGCCAGGTCTCGTCGTTGACGAAGAGCGGGACGACGATGACGATGGCGTCGATGCCGGGGATCGCCTCGGAGTAGTCGGTGGTGGCCTTCAGGTTGCCCGCGGGCACCAGTTCGGCCAGCTTCTCCCCCAGGTGGGCTTCACCGGGGAAGGGCTCGCGACCCTCGTTGATCGTGTCCACGACGCGCTGCTGCACGTCCACACCGAAGACCTCGTGGCCCTTCGACGCGAACTGGACGGCGAGGGGAAGGCCGATCTTGCCCATCCCGATGACGGCGATCTTCATGGAGGTCCTTTCAGGAGCACGGGGGAAGTGCTGAAGTCTTCCCAGAGCCTACCGCCGCGGGCCGGGGTGCGTGGTAAGGACGCCCCGCATGGTCACTGCCCTCCGGGACACTGCCGGCCGTGGCCAGTGCCGGGATCCGTGCGTGCGTCACGCCCGGGAGTGAAAGTTGACGAGCATTTCCGTGTCACCTGTTCGCGTGACACTGGAAACCCCACATTTGTCCCCTGTTCATGGGACACGGACCCCTTCTTGTCCCCCGACCAAGGGACAAAAAGGGCCTGTTTCATGCATTCCAGCCAAAGTGATCAAGCCTGCAATCACTTTTTCCATTTGAGGCACCCCCTCCGGGCGGGAGTATTGAGTCATCGCCACGGCGGATCGGGGGATCTGCAGGGCAGAGTCCAGTTCGGGGGAACTGGAAGCCACGGAGGCTTCGGGGGAAGCAGCCACGGCACGAGGACATCGCGAGATGGACTCACTCCTGTGAAACATCGGGGGATGGACAACAGGACGGCTCGAAGGCATCGGGGGATGCGACGAGCCACCGCTGCACGAGGATCGGGGGATCCGACGCAGCAGACCATGCGGGCCCGGACGGCATCAGCCTCCGGGCCCGAAGTCTGTCCAGGGCAGGCCATCGCCACAGCGGCGCAATGGGACTCGAGCACCGCTCGCCCTGCACCCACCCCGACAGGAGGACCATGGACATCGCCGAAGACCCGACCGTCCAGGACCCCGGGACCGCACCGGCTGCCCCGAAGACCGTCCCCGATCCTGATTCCCGGCGGCTTCTGCAGCGCTACCTGCAGCGTCTGGGCCTCGACACCACGACGGCCCGGGCACGGGACCGCGCCGCCTCTGGCGGCCGCTCGGCGCTCGGACTGCTCGACGACCAGCGCGGCGGCTACTGCCACGAGCATGCGGCACTGGTGCGCCAGGTGCTCGCGGCCCTGCAGGTGCCCTCCGAGCCCGTGCTGGCCCGCATCCTGCTGCGGCCGAACCCCGAGCTCGGACCGTTGACCCACCAGGCCACCCTCGCCGAGGTGGACGGCAGGCCGGTGCTGGTGGACCCGGGCTTCGGCGCCGGCACCCCGACCGTCGCCCTGCCGTTGGACGATCCCACGCCGCGCAGCACCGTCCACGGCTGGTTCCGGCTGGTTCCGGCCAAGGAGCTGCGCGAGGTCTTCGGGCTGCGGGTCGACGATGCGCTGGTGGCCGCGGCCTGGCAGGTGGCCTCGCGCGACTGAGCGGGAACGGCAGACGGGGGCGGACACCAGGTGGTGTCCGCCCCCGCCATTGTCCCCGCCGGGCCGGGGAAGGGATCAGATGATCTCGACGAACTGGTTCGTCTTCGAGCTCTCGATCATGGCCTCGCACACCTGCACGACGCGAGCGCCCTGCACCAGCGTGACGATGTCCGCGTCCTTGCCCAGCACGGCATCACGGAAGTTCTCGTGCTCGGTGCGCAGCGGCTCGGGCTTCGGGATGGCGAAGCGAGTGACGTCACCCTCGCTGACACCACGGAACTGGGCCAGGTCCTCCCACGTCTCGTGGGCGGTGCCATTGCCGTAGAAGGTCAGGTCGGCGGTCAGGGTGTCTGCGACGAACATGCCCTTCTCGCCGGTGACGATGCACAGCCGCTCCTTGGCGGGGGTCAGCCAGTTGACGAGGTGGTTGCTCATCAGGCCGCCCGAGAGCTGGCAGGTGGCCGAGACCATGTCCTCGTACTGGCGGCCCGACTTGAACATCGAGCGGGCCGCGACCAGTTCGTAGTCGCGCTGGGTCACCCAGGCGGTCAGGTCGATGTCGTGGCTGCCGAGGTCCTTGATGACGCCGACGTCGGCGATCCGGTTCGGAAAGGGTCCCTGGCGGCGGGTGGCCACCTGGTACAGGTCGCCCAGCTCGCCGGCCTCCAGGCGCTTGCGCAGGTTCTGCAGCGCCGGGTTGTAGCGCTCGATGTGGCCGACGGCACCCACCAGGCCCTTCTTGGCGAAGAGCTCCGCCAGACCCTTGGCCGAGGAGGTGTCCTTGGCCAGCGGCTTCTCGATCAGAGCGTGCACGCCGGCCTCGGCCAGCTTGGTGCCGATCTCGTCGTGGTAGACGGTCGGGGCGGCCACGACGCAGTAGTCGAGGCCGAGCGCGATCAGCTCGTCGATGTTCTTCTTGACCTCGAGGTTGCCGGCCACGCCGTGCGGGTCACCCATCGCGTCGGCGACGCCGACCAGCTCGACGCCGTCGATGGAGCGTAGGTTGCGGGCGTGGTGGCGGCCCATCATGCCCAGGCCGATCAGGCCCGCGCGCAGCTTCTTGGTCTCGGCCATGGCTCAGGCACCTGCCTTGGCGAGGCTGTTGACTGCCTCGACGATGCGTTCCAGGTCGCCCTGCTCCAGCGAGGGGTGCACGGGCAGGCTGAGGCACTCCTTGGCGGCCTTCTCCGTCTCGGGCAGTTCGACGGGGCTCTGGAAGGGCTCCAGGCGGTGGTTGGGCACCGGGTAGAACATGCCCGAACCCACCTGGAACTGCTCCTTGAGGGCGGAGGAGAAGCCGTCGCGGTCCTCGGGGACGCGGATCGTGTACTGGTGGTAGACGTGCACCGCACCCTCGGCGACCGGCGGGACGGTGACGCCCTGCAGGTTCTCGTCGAGGAACTTGGCATTGGCCTGGCGCCGGGCCGTCCAGTCGCCCACCTTGGTGAGCTGCACGCGACCGATGGCGGCGTGGATGTTGGTCATGCGGTTGTTCAGGCCGACGACCTCGTTGTGGTACTGCTTCAGCATTCCCTGGTTGCGGTACAGCTGGCAGCGACGCTCCACCTCGGCGTCGGCGACGGTGATCATGCCGCCCTCGCCCGAGGTCATGTTCTTGGTGGGGTACAGGCTGAAGGCGCCGAAGGTGCCGAAGGCGCCCACCGGGGTGCCGTCGAGCGAGGCACCGTGGGCCTGGGCGGCGTCCTCGAACAGCTGCAGGCCGTGCTTGTCGGCGATCTCCTGGAGGGCCTTCATGTTGGCCGGGTGACCGTACAGGTGCACCGGCATGATGCCCTTGGTGCGCTCGGTGATGGAGGCCTCGACGCTCTTGGGGTCCAGGCAGAAGCTGTCGGGGTCGATGTCGGCGAAGACGGGCGTGGCGCCGGTCAGGGCCACCGAGTTGGCGGTGGCGGCGAAGGTGAAGGAGGGCACGATGACCTCGTCACCGGCGGTGATGCCGCTGGCGAGCAGGCCGATGTGCAGGCCCGAGGTGCCGGAGTTCACGGCGACGGCCTTGCGGCCGGGGGTGAACTGGGCGGCGAACTCGGTCTCGAAGTCGGCGACCTCCTGGCCCTGGGCCAGCATTCCGGTGCGCATGACGCGCGCGACGGCCTCGATCTCCTCCTCACCGATCAGCGGCTTGGCGGGCGGAATGAACGACTGGGTCACTTGTTTTCCTCCGTGTTCGCGGCGGCAGAGCCCTCTGCCGTCGAGCTGTTGGGGCCTTCGCCTTCGGCGACGAGGGTCAGGATTTCGTCAGCCTCGACGAAGACGTCACCGGTCTTCTCGTCGAGGAACTTCTTGTTGCCGTCGGCATCGGTGCCGTGCTCGACCAGCGGGAAGCCGGAACGGCCCACCCACTTGATCCGACGGGCGGGGACCCCGGCCACCAGGGCGAAGTCCGGGACGTCCTTGACCACCACGGAACCGGCCGCGACGGTTGCCCAGCGGCCGATCGTGACGGGGGCGACGCAGGTGGCGCGGGCACCGACCGAGCAGCCCTCCTTGAGGGTGACGCCCACGGGCTCCCAGTCGGCGGCGCTCTTCGCGGAGCCGTCCGGGTTCACCGCGCGGGGGAAGTGGTCATTGGTGAGCACGACGGCCGGTCCGATGAAGACGCCGTCCTCGAGGACGGCCGGCTCGTAGACCAGCGCGTAGTTCTGGATCTTGCAGTTGTCGCCGACG
Organism: Luteococcus sp.; assembly: GCF_043424415.1. Taxonomy (NCBI): domain Bacteria; kingdom Bacillati; phylum Actinomycetota; class Actinomycetes; order Propionibacteriales; family Propionibacteriaceae; genus Luteococcus; species Luteococcus sp. The sequence goes on from NZ_JBHWOO010000240.1 coordinate 5,509, forward strand.
TGGACGCCCTCGCCGATGTAGGCACCACGGCCGACGATCACGTTGCGGCCCAGCTCTGCTCCATGGCGCACCTGCGCCAGGTGCCACACCGATGAACCGTCACCGATGGTGACGCCCTCGTCGAGATCGGCGGTGGGTTGAATTCGTACGTTGTTCACGTGGCCTCCACGTCATCGGTTGCTTGGCCAAGGCTATCGCGTCGA
>NZ_JBHWOO010000241.1:0-27831 GCF_043424415.1 Luteococcus sp.
CCGACGCCTTCGGCCGCGGCCGCATCATCGGCGACTACCGCCGCGTCGCCCTCTACGGTGTCGACGCCCTGATCGCCGAGAAGAACCAGGCCAAGGACTCCGTCGCGGACAAGCCCTTCGACGAGCACTGGGCCCGCTTCCGCGAGGAGCACTCCGAGCAGATCAAGGCGCTGAAGAAGCTCAAGACGATGGCCGCCAGCTACGGCTTCGACATCTCGCGTTCCGGCCGCACCGCGCAGGAGGCCGTGCAGTGGACCTTCTTCGGCTACCTGGCCAGCATCAAGAGCCAGGACGGCGCCGCGATGAGCTTCGGCCGCCTGTCGGCCTTCTTCGACATCTACTTCGAGCGCGACCTGGCCGCCGGGACGCTCACGGAGGAGGGCGCCCAGGAGATCGTCGACGCCTGGTGTTGAAGCTGTGCATCGTGCGCTTCCTGCGCACCATCGACTACGACCAGATCTTCTCCGGCGACCCCTACTGGGCCACCTGGAGCGATGCCGGCCTGGATGAGGACGGCCGCACCCTGGTGACCAAGACCTCCTTCCGCCTGCTGCAGACCCTGCGCAACCTCGGCCCCGCCCTGGAGCCGAACATCACGATCTTCTGGGACCCGGCGCTGCCGCAGGGCTACAAGGACCTGTGCGCGGCGATCAGCATCGAGACCTCCTCGGTGCAGTACGAGGCCGACCGCCAGATCCGCCAGCACTGGGGCGACGACGCAGCCATCGCCTGCTGCGTCTCACCGATGAAGGTCGGCAAGCAGATGCAGTTCTTCGGCGCCCGCGTCAACGCCGCCAAGAGCCTGCTGTATGCCATCAACGGCGGACGCGACGAGATGACCGGCACGCAGGTCGTCGAGGGCTTCGAACCGGTCACCGGCGACGGCCCGCTCGACTTCGACGACGTCTGGGCCCGTTACGAGCAGATGCTGGACTGGGTGGTCGGCACCTACGTCGAGGCGCTCAACATCATCCACTACTGCCACGACCGCTACGCCTACGAGTCGATCGAGATGGCGCTGCACGACTCCGAGATCGTGCGCACCATGGGCTGCGGCATCGCCGGGCTGAGTATCGTCGCCGACTCGCTGAGCGCCATCAAGTACGCCACCGTGACCCCGGTGCGCGACGAGACCGGCCTGGTGGTCGACTACATCACCGAGGGTGACTTCCCCGTCTACGGCAATGACGACGACCGCGCCGACGAGATCGCCGCCGTCGTGGTGCACACCGTGATGGACAAGATCAAGCAGATCGAGATGTACCGCGACGCCATCCCCACCCAGAGCGTGCTGACCATCACCTCGAACGTGGTCCACGGCAAGAACACCGGCTCCTTCCCCAGCGGCCACACCAAGGACACCCCCTTCGCCCCGGGCGCCAACCCGGAGAACGGGGCCGACAACCACGGCATGGTCGCCAGCATGCTGAGCGTCGGCAAGCTCGACTACGAGGACGCCCTGGACGGTATCAGCCTCACCAACACCATCACCCCCTCGGGCCTGGGCCGCACCAAGGACGAGCAGGTGACCAACCTGGTCGGCATCCTCGACGCCGGCTTCGAACCCGCACTCTGACCCACCACCCACCGAAAGGCACACACCATGAGCACCAAGACCTTCGACGAGCGCCTGGCCGACATGAACGCCAACCGTGCCAAGCGCGGCACCCGGCCGGGGCTCTACCACACCAACATCAACGTGCTGAACCGCGAGACCCTCGAGGACGCGATGGAGAACCCGGACAACTACCCGAACCTGACCGTGCGCGTCTCGGGCTATGCCGTGAACTTCGTCAAGCTCACCAAGGACCAGCAGCGCGACGTGATCAGCCGCACCTTCCACCAGAACTCCTGACGCCTTGGCATCGGGCAACAACACCCACCCCGCCACCGGGCCCGTCCCGGCCCCAGCACCCGGATGACCGTCTTCATGGCCGGCTGCGAGCTGCGCTGCCAGTACTGCCACAATCCCGACACCTGGTTCACCGCCAAGGGCACCCCGGTGATGCTCGACGAGATGGTGGCGAGGATCTCGCGCTACCGCGGCATCTTCCGCGCCACCGGTGGCGGCATCACCATCAGCGGCGGTGATCCGATGATGCAGGCCCGCTATGTCGGCAACCTGCTGAACGCCGCCCACGAGATGGGCATCCCCACCTGCATCGACACCTGCGGCTTCCTGGGCGCCGATGTCACTGACCAGATGCTCGACGACCTCGGCCTGGTGCTGCTCGACATCAAGTCCGGCGATCCGGAGACCTATCGTCGGGTGACCGGGCAGGAGCTGGAACCGACCCTGCGCTTCGCCCGCCGTCTGGCCGAGCGGGGAATCGAGACCTGGGTGCGCTATGTGCTGGTGCCGGGGCTGACCGACGAGGTGGCCAATGTGCAGGCCGTCGCGGACTTCGTCGCCACCCTGGGCAATGTCTCGCGCGTGGAGGTGCTGCCCTTCCACCAGATGGGCCGCGACAAGTACGACTCCCTGGGCATCGACTACCCGCTGGCCGACGCCTCCCCGCCCTCGGCGGAGTTGCTGGAGCGGGTGCGGGGCCAGTTCCGCGATGTGGGCGTGACCGTCTACTGACCCCGACCCTGTGCGGCGGGAGGTCGAAATGTCCTCCCTCTGACGCCGAAGGTCAACCATCTGGCTGACATGGCGCGAACCCTTGCCGTGATGGGCTGGAGCCATGATCGAGATCGACCACCTGACCAAGCGCTACGGCGGTTTCACCGCAGTGGACGACGTGTCCTTCACGGCACTGCCCGGCCGCGTGACCGGCTTCCTCGGCCCCAATGGCGCCGGGAAGTCCACCCTGCTGCGCATGGTGTGCGGGCTCACCCCGCCCACCTCGGGCCGGGCCACCGTGCTGGGCGTCGCCTATGCCGAGCTGCCCAACCCCATCCAGCACGTCGGGGTCATGCTGGATGCCGCCGCCCAGCATCCCGGACGCACCGGCGCGGAGGTGCTGCGGCTGGCGGGCCTGATTGCCGGCGTCTCCAAGGACCGGGTGACCGAGATGGCCGAGATGGTCGGCCTCACCCAGACCGAGACCAAGCGTCGGGTCAAGGACTACTCGCTGGGCATGCGCCAGCGCCTCGGCATCGCCGGTGCCCTGATGGGCGACCCGAAGGTGCTCATCCTCGACGAGCCGGCCAACGGGCTGGACCCCGCCGGCATCCACTGGATGCGCGAGCTGCTGGCCGACTACTCCTCGCGCGGCGGCACGGTGCTGCTCAGCTCCCACCTGCTGGGCGAGGTGCAGATGATCGCGCACGACCTGGTGATGATCGGCCACGGACGCATCGTCGCCCAGGGCTCGCTGCAGGAGATGCTCGCCGCCAAGGAACCCGGCTCGGTGGTCGACTCCACCACCCGTCAGGACCTGGTGGATGCCGTGCGCAGCAGCGGAGGGCGGATCGACCAGCGCCCCGACGGCACCTTCAACGTCGACCTGCTGCCCGCCGCCATGGGCCAGCTGGCCATTGAGCGTCGCATCCCGCTGGTGCTGCTGCGCGAACGCGACCAGACCAACCTCGAGGAACTCTTCCTCTCCCTCACCCAGGACACCGCCCGCCAGGAGATCCGATGAGCACCATCACCGCCACCCACGCTGCACCCGTGACCGAGCGCCCCACCGGACGTGGCCTGTCCTTCGGGCGCCTGCTGCACGTCGAGCTGCGCAAGCAGGTCGACACCCGCGCCGGCCGCGGCCTGCTGGTGGCCATCGCCGTGCTCAGCCTGGGCGCCCTGGCAGGCGTGCTGTGGTTCTCCCGGCACGACGGAGCCGGCTTCACCACGCTGGTGCAGACGGCCGCGATCCCACAGGGCATGCTGATCCCCGTGCTGGGCATCATCACCGCCTGCAATGAGTGGTCCCAGCGCACCGCCCTGGTCACCTTCACCCAGGAGCCGCGACGCTGGCGGGTCATCGCAGCCAAGACACTGGCCGCGATCATCTGGGCCACCGGCTTCCTGCTCCTCGCCTGGGGTGTTGCTGCCCTCGCACATGCCGCCTCGATGGGTGCGGCAGGCAATCCGGTGCACTTCGACCTGACCGGCAGGGACTACCTGGCGGGCTGGATCGAACAGGTGGTCGGTGTGCTGATGGGCCTGGCCTTCGGCTTCCTGGTCCTGGTGACCCCGGCGGCCATCGCCGCCTATTTCATCGTCCCCTCGCTGGTGACTGGCCTGGTGATGGGCGTGCCTGCGCTGCGACGCTTCCAGGAGTGGGTGAGCACCACGACGCCGCCGATGTCGGCCGACCCGATCGACCCCGTCACGGACCCGTGGGCGAGGTTCGCCACCTCGATGCTGTTCTGGGTGGTCATTCCCTTCAGCGTCGGCGTGGTGCGGGTGCTGCGCCGCGAGGTGAAGTGAGCGGGTTCACCGCTCCAGGCGGCGCTCCTGCTGCAGGAGCTCCACCGCGGTGATGCCCAGGCGCTCGATCGCGCCGCCCAGCGTGTCGTTGAGGGCGCCCTCCAAGGAGTCGAGGGCGTCCTCGCCACCGCTGGTGGCCAGCACCTCGCGCTCACCGCGCGGTTCCAGCGCCGCACCACCGTGCAGGACGGCATCGCCGTCGCTCAACCGGCCGCGGGCGGCCTCGCGCAGCACCGCGTCGCGGCTCTCGCGCGAGTCGAAGGCCACCACCACGGTGTACACGAGGTCGCTGGAGGTGTGCTCGTCGAGCCACTGGACGCCGGGCTGCCACAGGATCATGTGTCGGATCGTACTGGGGGTTGGGCTGCGTGGGGGTTGGGCTGCGTGGGGGTTGGGCTGCGTGGGGCTTGGTCCACGTCGGCCCAGGCAGGGATTCTCAGGCGCCGGTGAGCTCATCGGCCAGCGCCGTGACGCGAGCATCGAGCTCGTCGCGGACCAGGTCCATCCGCTCCTCGCCCTCGATCCCGCGCAGCGAGGGCTCGTCGGTGAGCCAGGTCTCGACGGTGCCGCGCATGCCCTCGACCGGCTCGATGGTCGCCTCGCCGCCGATCACCACCACCCGGTCGACGCTGCGCAGCAGCTCGGGGTCGATCGGCTTGGGGTGCTCGCCCTCGACGCCGGCGCCGATCCGGGCCAGGCTGGCCACCGACTCGGCATTGAGCTTGGTGCCTGGGATGGTTCCGGCCGAGTGCACCTCGAGCCGGTCGCCAGCGCGGTGCCGGGCCAGGGCGGCGGCCATCTGGCTCTTGCCGCCATTCTTCACACAGACGAACAGGACGCTCGGACGATCGCTCACGGTAGTTCTCCCAGGAAGGTTCGCAAGGCCTCGAGGCCTTCGGGTCGGGGGGTGTAGTGGGCCCAGCGGCCTCGCATCTCGCGGTGCACCAGGCCGGCCTGCCCCAGCTTCTTCAGGTGGTGCGAGAGCGTCGGCTGGCTCACGCCGAAGACCTCGGGCAGGTGGCAGGCGCACACGCTGGAGCAGGAATTGGCGGCGATGTGGTGGAAGATGCGCAGCCGCACCGGATCGGCCAGGGCCTTGGTGATGACCACGACGTCGTCGACTCGCCCGGGTGGCAGGGGAGTGCTCGAGGGCGGGCACTCGTCGATGGGGTCGGCCTCGGTCATGGTGGCATCCTAGAGGACCATATTGACGGTTCTCGATGTGCAGCGAGGGGCCTGGCGCCCCTCCATGGGATGATGCCCCTCCAGCGTGAAGGAGCCCGGATGCTGACCTCGCCACCCGACCTGCCCATCCCCGACGGCGTGCTGCGCATCGGGGACGTCTCGACCCTGACCGGACTGAGCCTGCGCTCGATCCGCCACTACGAGGACCTCGGTCTGGTCCAGCCCGCCCGACGTACTGCGGGCGGTTTCCGGGAATATGACGCCGAGGCGGTGCAGAGGCTTCGTCTGGTGATGCACTTGCGGCTTGCCGGGCTCGGGCTGGAGGAGCTCGGGGCCGTGGTCGACCTGTGCCGGCAGTTCGAGCTGGGGCACGAGGGCGTCGATCCCGCCGCCCTGGACGACTGCCTCGACGTGGTGGACCAGGCTGCACGCGAGCTGGAGCTGAGGCTCGAGGCGACCCGCCGGGTGCAGCAGCGGCTTCGTCGCGCACGGGGCGGTCGCGCCACCACCTGAGGCGGCAACCCCCCTCCGAAACCTCACATCATGTGAGGTTAGGATGGGCGCTTGTGTCAATCTGCCCTGGGTCGGCCTGTCCTGGGGCAACTTGCCCAGGGTCATTGTGTCCTGCGCACAGCTGCCCGCGTGAGTCTCCCGCGGCATCGAACCTGAACGGAGTCACGTGCCCCACCACGTCCCTGCCCGCGAGGGCCACGCCGCCCCGGATGCCGACCTGCGACGCCAGGAGCAGGGCTTCCCGCTTGTGCCCGAGGCCGGCGGGGGAGCCGATTCGGTGATGGCCGCGCTGCGCGACCCGCGCCGGCTCAGGACCGAGGTGATGGCCGGCCTGGTGGTGGCGCTGGCGCTGATCCCCGAGGCCCTCAGCTTCTCCATCATCGCCGGAGTCGATCCGCGCCTGGGCCTGTTCGCCTCCTTCACCATGGCCTGCACCATCGCCATCGTGGGTGGGCGTCCCGCCATGATCTCGGCCGCGACCGGCGCCATCGCGCTGGTCGTCGCACCCATCTCTCGCGGACATGGCGTCGACTACCTGATCGCCACCGTCCTGCTCGGAGGCCTGATGCAGGTGGCCATGGGGCTGCTCGGCGTCGCCAAGCTGATGCGCTTCATTCCCCGCATGGTCATGGTTGGGTTCGTCAACGCCCTGGCCATCCTGATCTTCATCGCGCAGCTCCCGCAGCTGGTCGGCCCGAACATCCCCTGGATCGTCTACCCGATGGTGGCGCTCGGACTGGTCATCATGGTGGGCCTGCCCCGGATCACCACGGCCGTGCCGGCGCCGCTGGTGACGATCGCCGTCGTGATGGGGCTGGCCCACGTCGCCGGCTGGACGATGCCGACGGTGGGCGACCAGGGTGAGCTGCCCACCTCGCTGCCCAGCCTGGTGCTGCCCACTGTGCCCTTCACCCTGGAGACCCTCGAACTCATCGCGCCCACCGCCTTCGCCGTCGCCCTGGTGGGGCTGCTCGAGTCCTTGATGACGGCCAAGCTGGTCGACGACGTGACCGACACCCATTCGAACAAGTCCCGGGAGGCCTGGGGGCAGGGCATCGCCAACATCGTCACGGGCCTGTTCGGCGGCATGGGCGGCTGCGCGATGATCGGCCAGACCATGATCAACGTGAAGGCCTCGCGGGCGCGCACCAGGATCTCCACCTTCCTGGCGGGCCTCTTCCTGCTGCTGCTCGTCGTCGGTGCCGGGCCGCTGGTGGCACGGATCCCCATGGCGGCGCTGGTGGCGGTGATGATCATGGTCTCGGTGGGCACCTTCGACTGGCACAGCATCCACCCCGCCACGCTGCGGATGATGCCCTGGAGCGAGACGATCGTCATGCTGGTGACCGTCGTGGTCACCGTGGGAACCAACAACCTCGCCTATGGCGTCATCACCGGCGTCAATGTCGCCTTCGTCGTCTTCGCCCGCCGGGTGGCGCACTTCTCGCGTGTGGAGAAGGTGGACGAGCGGGACGTGGACGGTGACGGGGTGCTCGACCAGCGGGTCTACCGGGTCCACGGGGAGCTCTTCTTCGCCTCCAGCAATGACCTGGTCTACCAGTTCGACTATGCCGGCGATCCGGCCCATGTGGTGATCGACCTGTCCGGCTCCCATGTCTGGGATGCCTCCACGGTGGCGGCGCTCGACGCGATCCAGTCGAAGTACGCCAGCAAGGGCAAGAGCGTGGAGATCATCGGCCTGAACGAGGCCTCGGCGGCCCGCCACGGCCAGCTGACCGGGCGTCTGGGCGTGGGGGACTGAGCCACGGATTGACGCGTGTCGGCGTGCCCTGCGATGCTTCATATCGACATCCATCAATCCGACTGGAGCGGTCATGAACCCATCCGAGAGCACCCCCGTCGCTGCCAGGCTCTCCACCCTGGACCGCTTCCTGCCCGTCTGGATCGGGGTGGCCATGGTGGCCGGGCTCCTGCTCGGACGCCTCGTGCCCGGTCTGGGCGACGCGCTGGCCGCCGTCGAGCTCGACGGCGTCTCGCTGCCCATCGCCATCGGACTGCTGGTGATGATGTACCCGGTGCTCGCCAAGGTGCGCTATGACCGCCTCGACACGGTCACCGGCGACCACCGAATGCTCGGCGCCAGCCTGGTGCTCAACTGGCTCGTCGGGCCCGCCCTGATGTTCACCCTCGCATGGCTGCTGCTGCCCGACCTGCCCGAGTACCGCACCGGGCTGGTCATTGTCGGCCTGGCCCGCTGCATCGCCATGGTCATCATCTGGAATGATCTCGCCTGCGGCGACCGCGAGGCAGCCGCCGTGCTGGTGGCCATCAACTCGATCTTCCAGGTGGTGGCCTTCGCCGCCCTCGGCTGGTTCTACCTCACGGTGCTGCCCGGCTGGCTGGGCCTGGAACAGACCGGCCTGGAGGTCTCGCCCTGGCAGATCGCCCGCAGCGTCCTGGTCTTCCTCGGCATCCCCCTGCTGGCCGGCTACCTCACCCGACGACTGGGGGAGCGCCGCTGGGGCCGCGAGGCCTATGAGCGCTCCTTCCTTCCCAGGATCGGGCCCTGGGCGCTCTACGGGCTGCTGTTCACCATCGTCATCCTGTTCGCCCTGCAAGGGGAGCAGATCACCACCCGCCCCCTGGACGTCGCCCGCATCGCCCTGCCGCTGCTGGCCTACTTCGCCCTCATGTGGGGGCTCAGCTACCTGCTGGGGCGCGGCTTGGGCATGGGCTACGAGCGCACGACGACGCTGGCCTTCACCGCCGCCGGCAACAACTTCGAGCTGGCCATCGCCGTGGCCATCGCCACCTTCGGTGTCAGCTCCGGCCAGGCCCTGGCCGGGGTCGTCGGACCGCTGATCGAGGTGCCGGTGCTCGTCGGCCTGGTCTACGTCAGCCTGTGGCTGCGCCGGCGATTCCCGCACGCCGCCGACGCCCTGTGAGCTGCCTGGCCAGCGACGACCCAGCGCCCGGCCCGCCTCGCGAAGACCGGCAGATCGGGCAGGATGACTGACGTGGACGACGCACTCTTCCCCTTGCCGCAGGACCAGCCCGGCACCGCGTCGGCCGGCCTGCCCGAGGGCGCCCACCACCTGTCCGGCTTCCTCGACCTGCACCAGCAACGCTGGCTGGTCGCACGCTTCCACGAATGGACCGACGGCCCGGTGCCGCTCCGCGCCGCCAGCATCCGCGGCCACCAGATGAGCGTGCGCACCGTCTGCCTCGGCTGGCACTGGCGGCCCTATGCCTACAGCCGCGAGGCCGTCGACGTGAACGGCAACCGGGTGCTTCCCGTGCCCGACTGGATGGTGCGCCTCGGCCGCCGGGCGCTCGCGGCCGTCGGGGACCCCGACGCCGGCCAGTACACCCCCGACACCGCCCTGGTGAACTTCTACGAGGACACCGCCCGGATGGGGATGCACCAGGACAAGGACGAACGCTCCTTGGCGCCGGTGGTCTCACTGTCCATCGGGAACTCCTGCACCTTCCGGCTGGGCAACACCACCAACCGCAACCGGCCCTGGACCGACCTGCGGCTCGACTCCGGCGACCTGTTCGTCTTCGGCGGTCCGGCACGTCTGGCCTACCACGGCGTGACGAAGGTGCACCCCGGCACCGCCCCCGAGGGCTGCGGGCTGGCGACGGGCAGGATCAACATCACCCTGCGCGTCACCGGCCTGGACGGCTGAGGGCACCCGGCGTGTTGGCTGGGACAGGAGCTCAGCGCGCCGGGCTGGCCAGCAGCCGGTCGACCACCGCGCTCAGGCGCCCATGGGCCACGCCCAGACAGGTGTCGGCGGCGCCGTAGTAGAGTCGCAGCTCGTCACCGTGGACGGTCAGGCCGCACGGGAAGACCACCCCTGGGACATCGCCGGTCACCTCATAGGGTTCCTGCGCCGAGAGCAGCCACTCCTCGCAGCGGTGCGTCACCACCGTCGGGTCATCCAGGTCCAGCAGCACCGCCCCGGCACGGTAGAGGTCACCCGAGACGGCCCTGCGCACCCCGTGGTAGAACATCAGCCAGCCATGCTCGGTCTCCAGCGGGGGAGCGCCGGCACCGATGCGCAGGCTGTCCCACCAGTTGCCCTCGCGCGGGGCCATCACCCGATCGCCCTGCTCCCAGGTCTGCAGGTCATCGGAGTACTGGGCCCAGACCGACGGCTTCTCGTCGGCGCGGGCCGGGCGGGTGAACATCACGAAGCGCCCACCGATGCGGCGCGGGAAGAGCACGGCATTCTTGTCGTCCGACGATCCCACCACGGCCATCCGCTCGGCGCTGCGGAAGTCGGTGGTGCGCGACAGCGCCACCCGCGCCCCCGTCGGGCCGTAGACGGTGTGGGTGATGACGAAGGCGTCCAGCTCGTCGACCCAGGTGACGCGCGGGTCCTCGACGCCCCACTCGGCACCCACGTCGCCGCCCTCGAGCAGCGGCTCGGGATCGACCTGCCAGCCGGTGGTGCCGTCATCGCTGCGGGCCACCGCAAGGTGGGAGAAACCACGCCGGTCCTCCACCCGGCAGACCAGCACGGTCTGCCCCTCGTGCACCACCGCGCCCGCATTCATCACCGCATTGACCCGGTAGGGCCACTGGCTCGCCGTCAGGATGGGGTTGTGGGCACTGCGGACCAGCAGGTCCTCGTCGTCTCGCTCATGCGTCATGGCTGTTCCGTCACCTCGGGGGTGTGAGCCCCGCCTTCTCCAGCGCCACGGCGGCCTGCAGGAAGGCCAGGGTCGACTCGGCACCCTGGTTGTCATTGAGAACTTCGACACCGAGCCCGTCATGGCACCCGGCGGTGACGGAATCGTACAACGACAAGCCCAGACGGTTCCCGCCGAGGAACCAGTCGAAGGCGCCGACGGCGGCCTCGGCGCGCCCGGCCTGCCCATCGGAGACGAACTCCGCCAGGCATTCGCACAGCGCCGCGACGTCGATCGGCTGCTCGTCGCCGGTGAAGCCGCTGGAGTCCTGGCCGGGGAAGAGCCAGTGGTTGCCCACCGCCTGCACCTGTTCGTCCTGCCAGAAGTGTGACTGCAGCCAGTCCAGCACCACGGTGGCGCGCTCCACCAGGTCCTCGCGGCCCAGGACGCGCCCGGCAGCCAGCAGCGCCTGGGGGAAGCGGGCATTGTCATAGCTGAGCCGTTCCAGGGGCCACGGCCAGTCCTCGCGCGAATGCGCGGCCCAGTGCTCGTCCAGACGCCCCAGCACCCGGCCCAGGGCGGCGCGCACCTCGGGCAGCTCCTGCCCCTGCAGGGCCCGGGCCAGCCCGAGGGCCCAGTAGGCGCACTCGTGGGGTGAGAGCCCGGCGGCCGCCAGCGGCAGAAGCGCCTGCAACTGGAGCCTCGCCGGGGTGTGCATGGCGGGCGTGTCGCCGAAGGCAGCCAGCACCTCGCCCAGTGCCCACACCGCCCGGCCGATGTGGTCGCCGGGGTGGGGGTCGTCGAGCCAGCGACGCTCGAAGTCCATGAAATTGCGCAGCCCCCGGCCGTCGGAGTCCTCAGCGGCGGCCCGCAGGAAGGCCAGCCCCTGCAGCACCATCCTGCGGCTGTCCCGAGTGGGACTGCGACGGTGCAGGCCGCAGCCCACCACCACCATGCGGGCGACGTCGTCGGTGCAGTAGCCGGTGCGCCAGGCCGGCACCGCGCCGTCGGCGTGCTGCACGATCCCGGTCGAGTCCTGCAGGTCCAGCACATGGTCGGGGCGCAGGTAGTGCTCCCAGTCGCGCGCCACCTCAGGCCTGCCCGTCCGGATCGCCCAGCAGGTCGAGCACGGTGCGCCCGACCGTCGGCCAGGCCATCTCGGAGCCGATGGCGCGCGCCGCGCTGCGGGCGGCGGCCAGCTTCTCGGGATCATCCAGGGCCACGTTGACGGCCCGTGCGATCGCCTGTGGGTCGTCGAAGTCGACCAGCCAACCGGCACCGCCGGCGAGCATGTCCTCGGCATAGAGGTAGCGGGTGGCCACCACGGCGCAGCCGGCGGCCAGGGCGAAGGTCAGCGCGCCCGAGACGATCTGCTCCCGGCCGCGATAGGGGGTGACGAAGATCTGGGTGCAGCCCAGCAGGGACTGCAGCTGCTCGTCGTTGAGGTAGCCGTCGGCGAAGGCGATGTGCTCGCCCATCCCCAGTTCCTCCACCAGGGCGACCAGCTCCTCGCGGTAGGCCTCCCCGTGGCGTCGCACGATCTCGGGATGGGTGCGTCCGGCAATCACGTAGAGCACCTCGGGATGGCGCTCGACGATCGTCGGCATCGCCCGGATCGCCAGCTCCAGTCCCTTGCCGGGCGAGAGCAGGCCGAAGGTGGACAGCATGGTGCGGCCCTCGGTGTCCAGGCCCATCTCCTCGCGCAGCACCCGGCGCTGTTCGTCGGAGTCGACGCCCTCGCCGGGCAGCAGCTCGGTGGGCACCCCGTGCGGCACCACGTGGATGCGCGGCGCCAGTTCGGGGCGGGCGGCGGTGAGGATCTGCTGGGCCCGCGGGGAGAAGACCAGGATCCACCTGGCCTGGTCCAGCAGCGCGTCGAGCACCTCGCGCTGGTGGGGGCTCGGCTCGCTGAGCACGGTGTGCAGGGTGACGGCCAACGGCACCTCCAGCCGGCTGGCCAGTTCGACCACGTCCTGCCCGTCGGGCCCGCCGTAGATGCCGTACTCGTGCTCGATCACCACCGCATCGGGGCCGAGCTCGTTGAGCTTGCCGGCGACGGCGGGGTAGTCACCCGACTCGGCCTGCCAGAAGGTGGCGAGCACCTCCTCACGCTGCTGGTCCGGGTCGGCGTCGGGCTGCAGCGAGGCCACCAGGTCCACCGTCGCCGCCGGGTCGGCAGCCAGCATTCCGCGGCGCAGGTCGCGGGAGAAGGTGGCGATCCCACACTGTCGGGGCGGGTAGGTCGAGATGATGATGACGTGCATGTGGTCCCCTTCGTGCATGGTGTGCCGCGGGTGCGGTGGACACATTGTCCTGCACCGCAGCCCGCGGCAACACACACTAGGGGGTTGTTGCCCCGGCCCGGAATGACCGGACCCGTGCGACCTTGGTCAGGCCAGCGCGTCCTCGATCGGCGTGGAGCCGTCATTGAAGGGCAGCTCGCGCCCGGCAAGCCCGGTGCCGCGACGCACCGTCTCGGCCAGAACGGCGGCCACATTGGCACGGCTGACCTGGCCCGCCTCGGCGGCGCCGAGCTCGATCGTGCCGGTCGGCTCGTCGAGGGTCAGGGTGCTGGGCATCAGGATGGTCCAGGCCAACTCGCTGCCGCGCAGATGCTCGTCGGCGGCCGCCTTGGCCTCGGCATAGGCGAAGAAGGAGTTGTCGGGGCTGATCCCGTGGTCCTTGCTCGCGCCGAAATAGCTGACCATCACGTAGTGGCCGACCCCGGCCTGCTGGGCGGCGTCCATGGAACGGATCGCCGCGTCCTGGTCGACGGCCCTGGTGCGCTCGGGGCTGCCACCGCCGGCACCGGCCGACCAGACCAGCACGTCGGTGTCGTTGAAGAGCTCGGCCAGCTCCTCGGTGCCCAGCTGCTCGACGTCGGCGACGACCGGCTCGGCACCGGTGGCGGCCACGTCCTCGGCCTGCTCGGGATTGCGGATCAGGCCGCGCACGGTGTGGCCTGCCTCCACCAGCAGGGGAGCGGCAAGCAGGGCCACCTTGCCGTGGCCTCCGATGATCGTGATCTGGGACATCCCTTCTCCTTTCCTCGACTGTCTCAACCCTGCCACGCAGCCAAGGATCCCGTCTGCGCCCTGTCACAGGGCTCCGTGGTGTTGAATCCGCTCTGGTCCTGCGCTTTACTGAAAGACAATGCTTCGCGTCGCCTTCCTGCGACCCGACCCTCCCAGGAGCCATGCCTCCCCTCCTGTCCCTCCTCGTCGGAGTGCTCGTCGTCATCGTCATCACCGTTGCGACCGGGTATTTCGTTGCACAGGAATTCGCCTTCATGTCCGCGGACAGGTCCCGGCTGGCCGCTCGCGCCCGCGGCGGGGACGAACGGGCCGCCAAGACCTTGGAGATCACGCGCCGCACCTCCTTCATGCTCTCGGGTGCCCAGTTGGGCATCACCGTCACCGGGCTGCTCGTCGGCTATGTCGCGGAGCCGATGATCGGAGGGGGATTGTCTGCGCTCCTGGGTGGCATGGGCATCCCCACAGCAGTATCGGTGGGCGTCGGCGCCGTCGCCGCGATGGTGGTGTCCACTTTCGTGCAGATGGTCTTCGGTGAGCTCTTCCCCAAGAACTACGCCATCTCGCGCCCGGACCAGGTGGCGCAACGCCTCACCACATCCACCAAGGCCTACTTGACGATCTTCGGTCCCATGATCGCGGTCTTCGACAAGGCCGCGGAGGCCCTGCTACGACTGTTGCACATCGAACCTGTCCATGACGTCGAGCATGCCGCAACTGCCCGTGACATCCAGCACTTGGTAAGGGCCTCGCGCACTTCCGGAGACCTGCCCCCCGAACTGTCCGTCATGCTGGACCGCATCCTGGATTTCCCCTCCGAGGACGTTGAGCACGCCATGATCCCGCGGGCCCAGGTCGCGTCGCTGCAATCGCATGTCACCGTGGCCGAGGTGTGTGCGCTCATGAGCACCGGACACACCCGCTATCCCGTCATCGATTCCGACAACGACATCCTCGGGATCGTGGACCTGGTGGACGTGCTGGCGTGGCAGGGCGACCGCGCGACCCCGATCCGGGAACTCGTGCGTCCCGCGGTGGTCGTCCCTGAGGTGATGAGCCTGCCGGACTGCCTGGGCAAGCTCGACGAGGCCCGCCAGCAGCTCGCGTGCGTGGTGGACGAGTACGGGGGCTTCACCGGGATCATCACCGTGGAAGACCTCGCCGAGGAGATCGTCGGCGAGCTGACCGACGAGCACGATCCCGATCACCCGGGCTACGAGCCGGTCCCGGGCGACGGCGTCTGGGTGATGGAGGCCGACGTCCACACCGACGAGGTGGAACGTGCCCTCGGAATCGACCTGCCCACGACGGATGCCGAGACCATCGGCGGCCTGGCCATCGAACAGTGTGGGGCGCTCCCGGAGGAGGGTGACGTGGTACAGCTGTCACTGTGCTCCTCTGGTGGTGAAGACGATGCGGCCACCCTCCTCATCGAGGTGCTCGACGTCGAGCGCCATGTCCCCGCGCGCGTTCGTCTCACCCTCACCGAGCCGAGCGCGTCCGGCTCCACCGCAGCAGTCCGAGAGGACATCCGATGAACGGCATCACAGTCACACTGGTCACCATCGCCCTCATCGCGCTCAGCGCCTTCTTCGTCGCAGTGGAGTTCAGCCTCATCAACACCAAGCGACATCGCCTCGAGGACGCAGCAGCCACCTCCGCTTCGGCCCGAGCCGCTTTGCGCTCCTCCAGTGAATTGACCCTGCTGCTGGCTGGATCCCAGCTGGGCATCACCATCTGCACCCTGGCGCTGGGCGCGATCACGAAGCCAGCAGTTCATCACGCGCTGGTCCCTCCCATGACCTCCCTCGGTGTTCCTGCACGGTTGGGAGACGTGATCGCCTTCATCCTGGCGCTGGTGATCGTGACCTTCCTGCACCTCGTGGTGGGGGAGATGGCCCCCAAGTCATGGGCCATTGCACATCCTGAGAGGTCCGCGACATTGCTCGCGCTGCCCATGAGGGCCTTCCTCTGGATCACCCGCCCCCTGCTGCGCACACTCAACGCCATGGCCAACTGGTGCGTCCGCCGAATGGGCGTCGAGCCGGTCGATGAGGTGGACGACGTGCAGGACAGCGATGGGCTTCGCTCCTTGGTGGAGCACTCCACCGATGCCGGAACACTTGACGAGGGACACGGTGCCTCCATCACCTATGCGCTGGACATGGGGACCCTGACCATCGGGTCCCTGGTGGAGGGGCGCCGCGCCACGCCCACCCAGGTCCCGACTGGAGCCACCGTGGGGGAGGTGCAGGACGCCACCGTGACTGCAGGGCACATGCGGGTCCTGCTCACCCACGAGAACACGGTGACCGGCGTCGTGCACGTGCGCGACACACTGGCCGAGCCGACAGACCGGCCGGCCGTCGAACTAGCCAGCCCCTCATACGTGGTGGACCGGCGAAAACCGCTCCACCTGGTCTTCCAGGAGATGCGAGAGAATGGCACCCAGCTGGCAGTGGTCACCGACGAGGGCAGATTCACGGGCGTCGTGACCTTGGCAGACATCCTGCCGCGTCTCTTCCCTCGGGCCGCCTGACCCTCCCACGCTGTCCGTCGCTCCCGGGCTGCCTGATGCCCGGAGCGGCTGCTCGGGCTCGCTGGGTCCTTCGAGCTTTAAGGTGCCTCAGGCCCACAGGCCCGAGCTGCCGCGACGCCACGAGCCCACCAGGTGGGTGTCGACGATGCCCACGGCCTCCATCAGCGCGAACATCGTCGTCGGCCCGACGTGCGCGAAACCGGCCTTCTTCAGCGCCTTCGACAGGGCCAGGGACTCGGGTGAGGTGGTGGGCACCTCGGTGAAGTCCCGTGGGGTGGGGGTCTGGACAGGCCTGAAGCCCCAGATGAAGTCCGCCAACCCGCCATGGTCACGCAGCGCGACGGTGGCCCGGGCATTGGTGATCGTGGCGTCGATCTTGCGGCGGTTGCGCACGATCCCGGCATCGGCCAGCAGGCGCTCCCGGTCCGCCTCGTCGAAACCTGCCACGGCGTCGGGATCGAAGTTGGCGAAGGCCGCCCGGAAGTTCTCCCGCTTGCGCAGGATCGTCGCCCAGCTCAAGCCCGACTGGAAGGCCTCCAGGCTCAACCGCTCGAACAGGCCACGCTCGTCGCGCACCGGCATGCCCCACTCGGTGTCGTAGTAGTGGCGCAGCATCTCGTCGTGCGCCGCCCATGCCGGACGTGCCAGGCCGTCCTCACCGGTCACCAGGTCACCCATGCCCCCATGGTGACAGGCGGCACCGACAATTTTCGTCGGTCAGCGACGACGGTTGCGCAAAGCCAGCGCGATGCCTCCGGCCACCAGCGCCAGTCCGCCGGCACCGAGAACGACGGGCAGCGCCGACGAACCCTGCTCGGCCGAGGCGGTCTCCGAGGAGGTCTCCTGTGTGGCAGAGGATTCCGCGGAGGCGGACGCCGAGCCTTCGCTCGAAGGCGCCGGACTGGTGGTCTCGACATCGCTGGGGCTCGCGCTGGACGAGGGCGCCAGCCCTTCGGCGGCGTACTCGGGTGCCGGGGTGATCGAGCCGGTCACGTCGGTGGCGAAGGCGAAGGGCACGGCGGGAGTCTTCTTGCCCGCGGGGCCTTCAAGGCTGACGACGACGGTGTAGTAGCCGGCCAGCCAGTTGTCCGGCACATTGTTCGCGAGGTTGCGGGTGGCTACCGTGCCGGTGCCGACCTCGGCCGTCGCGTCGATCGATCCGAGGTAGAGGGTGACATCGCGGCCCACTCGCCTGCCGTCGGGGGAGAGCACGGTGATGGTCGAACGCCATGACTGATCCAGGGGGAGGTCATTGAAGGGGGCCGCGAGCTGGTCGGAGATCTTGGGGAACTTCAGAGTGGTGGCCAGGCGCTGCCCATTGCCCACCGGCACCTTGAAGGTCTGCACGTCATTGCCGGCGATGGTGCCGGAATAGGTCTTGCCCGCCTCGACGGCGGCCGCACTCGAGAGCGACTTGCCTCCCGTCATCGGCGTCGGCGTGCCGATGGCGGGCGCCTTGGCCAGACCATCCCGTGGCGCCTCGGGGAGTGAGGAGATGTTGGTGACCGGGGGGACCTCCGTCACCTTGAGCTGCACCTTGCGGGGCTGTTTGGCCGCGTAGAGCTCGTCATGGGAGACCTCCACCACCATCTCGCCGCCGGCGCACCCCTCGTCGCGCAGTCCGGTCACTGCGGTGGCGGAGGAGAAGGCCCCCGACTGGTGGTATCCAGTCCCGGAGGCGCAGACGCGGCCGTTCGCGCTGGTCAGATCGACGTCCACCATGTCCTCGACATTGGTCTCGGGCTGGTAGATGGCGGAGACGGCCATGGTCGAGCCGGGGATGGTGCGCTTCAGCCGGTAGTACTTGGTGGCGTCCTTGCCGCCCTTGGGGCCGACGGTGTCCGTCCAGTCGCCGGCCTGGATGGTGGGGGCCTCGGTGGAGACCAAACCGCCCTTGACCGGTTTGCCCTCGAGCTGGGCCGGGTGGCGGTGTGCTTCTTGGTCTGCTCCAGGGCAGTGCTGAGCTGGTCTGAGTTCTTCACGTCGTAGTACTTGCCCTTGCCCGCGGTGGCGATGCACTGCAGCTGCTTGCGGGCCTGCTCGTCGACGCTCATCCCCACCACGTCGATGGTGACGTCGACGCCCTGGGCGGCCACCTGCTTGGCCGCCTCGCACGGGTCCGGCTCACAGGTGGCCACACCGTCGCTGACCAGGACGATGGAGCGCTTGCCCTTGTCTCCCAGGTCCTTGGCAGCCTCGGTCAGGGCGAAGCCGATCGGGGTCTCGCCGTAGGGCGTGTAGGTGGAGACCGCCGCCCGCAGCGCCGCCCGGTTCCCGGTGCCGGCCGGGACCACCAGCTGGGAGTCGGTGCACGCCCCCGCATCACCCTGGTTCTCGACGGTGGCACCGAAGACCCGCAGCCCAACCCCGGTGTCGACGGGCAGGCCACCGACCAGCGACGTGAGGGACTTCTTCGCCGCGTCGATCTTGGTCATGCCGCCTTGGGCGGGTTCCTTCATGGAGCCCGACGAGTCGAGCACGAGCATCATGGTGCCGCCCTGGTCGTCCCCCTCGCCGCGTGCCGGTGCGGACATCGTCGTCGTGCCCAGTACGGCGAGGACGGCCAGTGCTGACAGGGTCCTGGTGGTGTTCATGCTGCATCTCCCAGAGGTTGACCGCGGGGCGGTGTCAGGGCTTTTCAGGCCAGGGTCGGGTCGTCCGTTCATGACTTTGCAATAGCCAATAATGCACAGTGGTGGGTCTCAGTCAAGAGGCCTGCCGCAGTCAATGAGCGCCTCTCCAGGTGGCATGCTGGTGCCGACATGGGACAGACCTTCGGCGCGCGCCACGAACTCGTCGACCCGATCGCCGCAGGGGCATCGGGTGCCGTCTGGCGCACCTGGGACCACCGTGAACGCGCCTACCGGGCCGGGAAGGTCCTGCGACAAGCCGATTCGGTCTCGTTGCTGCGTTTCATGCGGGAGAGTGGCCACCGCATCGACCATCCGCACGTCGTCGCCCCGCTCACCTGGACGGGCGAGGACGACCGTGTCATCTTCGCCATGCCGCTGGTGCGGGGCGGCACCCTGGCCACCGTCATGGCCGACCATGGCCCGCTGCCCGTCTGGTTCACCGCCGCCGTGGCCGACCAGCTCCTCGACGCCCTGGCCGCCGTCCACGCCCACGGCCTGGTGCACCGCGACGTGAAGCCCGGCAACGTGATGCTCGAGCCGACCGGCACCGGCAGGCCCTTCGTCCGGCTGGGTGACTTCGGCATTGCCGTGCCCGTCGGGGATCCCCGCCTCACCGCCGTGCACCACGTGGTGGGAACGCCCGGCTACCTCTCACCCGAAGCCTTGGCCGGCGCCGATCCCGACCCACGCCAGGACGTCTACGCCGTCGGGGTGGTGGTGCTCGAGATGCTCACCGGCCGGCGCCCCAGCGGCCCCGAGATCCCCGTCGATGGGCTCGACTCCCCGCTGGCGCAGTGGGCGCTCGGCCTGTTGCAGCCGAGCGACCTGCGCCCCGACGCCGCGCAGGCGCGCTCCCGGTTGGCGGCGCTGCGGCTGCCGCTGGTTCCTTGCATCGGCGACGAGCCGGTGGAGGTCTTCGACCAGCTGGGAGACCTCCCCGACGGGTGGGGGCCGGACGGCCCCCGGCCCGGCCTCGAGGAACCGTCCGGGTCCAGGCCCGACGAGGTGGTCGCGCCAACCCTCGTCGGTCCTGCTCAGGTGCCGAGTGGGGCGACCCCGGCTGAGCCCCCGGCGAGCCGCTCCGTCGGGCTGCTACCCGCGGCGCTGGTGGTGCTCGGTCTGGTGCTGCTGGTCGTCGCCGTTCTGTTGTGGTGATCTTTGCAGCTGCAAACTTGTTAGCCTGTGGGCGTGGATGACGTCAGTGCGAACCGGGCCCAGCAGGCAGCCCTCTACGGTGCCCCGCTGGGCGAGGTGATCGGCCACTGCGCCGGAGTTCTCGGCTTGCGGCAGCAAGAGGTTGCTGCCCTGCTCGGCCTGTCGGCTCCCATGGTCAGCCAACTGATGAGTGCTCGTCGCATCAAGATCGCCAACCCGGTGGCCGCCGAGCGCCTGCGGATGATGGTGGAGCTCGTCGCCCAGGTGGACGACGGACTGCTCGACGTCGAGGAGGCCATGGCACGGATGAACGAGCCCACCGCCCCGCTCACCAGCACCACCCGTACCGGCACCCGCGCTGCCCAGACCAGCGACGAGGTGCAGGCCCTCTTCCGCGCCACCGCCTCGGCCGCCGACTACCTTGAGGCCGCCCGACGCCTCGACGACGACTTCCCGGGCATCGCCACCCTGTTGCGGGTCTACGGCACCGAACGCGCCGACCGGGCCCAGGAGCACACCCTGCACCTGCTGCAGGGCTGACTGGAGCCCGTTCACCCGGCTGCCGGCGCGCGAGCCCCGGTGATGGGATCATCGCCGTCGTGCTCGGCCAGCCAGCGCGGCGGGATGTAGGCACAGGTGGGATCAGAGGCCAACAGGTCTCCCGTGACGGCGTAGGCATGTGAGCGAGACCCACCACAGACCTGGTTGAACGGGCACACCCCGCACTTGCCGTGGAATTCGTCGGGGCGTCGCAGCGAGAGCATCACCGGCGAATTGCGGTAGATCCCGCGGAAGGATTCGGATTTCACGTTGCCGCAATGGTGGGGCAGGAATCCAGAGGGGTAGACGTCGCCCACATGGTCGATGAAGACGAAGCCGCGCCCGGAATTGGTGGCCAGTGGCGGCCGCGGGCGCCGATTCTCCAAGTCTGCGGGGGTCACCAACTCCAGCGTGCGGGCCATCAGCTGGTCATAGAGCGCGCCGTGGGGTGGGGCGTCGTGGGTGTCGCGCTGCATCGCCACCCGCCGGTAGGCCTGTGCCTCGGTGGTCTTGATCGCGATGTAACCGCTGACGTCGTGGGCCCACTGCAGCACGTCCTCGTTCTCCTGCGCATCCAGCGCCTGCAGGGCCTGGCCGCGTCCGGTGGGCACCAGGAAGAACAGCGACCACAGGTGGGCACCCATCTGTTTGACCTGCACCATCAGGTCTGGCAGTTCGGTGACGGTGCGACGGGTGATCGTGGAGTTGATCTGCAGCCGGAATCCGGCCTCGTTCACCACCCGTGCGGCCGCCAGGGTGGCGTCATAGGTGCCGGAGAAGCCGCGGAAGGCATCGTGCAGTTCGGCGTGGGCGGCATCCAGTGACAAGGAGATCGCCTTGCCGCCCGCCGCACGCAGGCTCGCCAGCCGCTGGGCGGTGAAGTTCGCGGTGACCGAGGGTGACAAGGCCATCGACAGGCCCAGTCGGTTGCCGTGGGCCACCAATTCCTCCAGGTCGGTGCGTTCGAAGGGGTCTCCGCCGGTGAGGATCACGATGGGGGTCGGCTTGCCGAACTGGGCAATGTCGTCCAGCAGGGCCCTTCCCTCGGTCGTGGTGAGTTGATCAGGGTGGAAGCGCTGCTGGGCATCGGCGCGGCAATGGGCACAGGCCAGCTGGCAGGCCCGAGTCACCTCCCAGATCACGATGAAGGGCCGGTCGTCGGGATCGTGACGCAGCTCCCGCACGGGGGAGCGACGGGCCCCGGTGGCTCGTGTCGTGACCGGGGAGGTGGATTGGCTCATGGCTTTCCTGACGAGATGAGGGAAGGAGGGTTGGTCGTGACGCTCAGGCCCGGGCGTGGATCTCCTCCTCCAGCTGCAGCACCTGGGGGAAGAGCACGTTGTTCTCCTTGTGGATGTGAAGGTGGAGGTCCTGTTCCATCTCGTCCAGCCCGGAAAGCATGGCCCGGTAGGAATTGCAGGCGCCTTCGGGAGGGGTGAAGCCGTCGGTGAGTGAGCGCATCTCCTTGAACAGGTCGCCGACTACGTCGTGCTCGGCCATCATCTGGCGAATGGGATTGGCCAGGTTGCCGAAGGGGAATGCGACTGGCGCCTGGGTCTTCTCGAGCTTGCTGATGGCCGGGAAGAGCACTCGCTCCTCCTTGGTGAGGTGTGGCTCCAGATCGGCGACGGCCGCGGTGTAGGCCTCGCGGACCCGTGCCAGCTCGGGATGCTTCTCGCCGTGCACCTGGAAGACCTTGTCCACCAGAGCCTGCAGCCGGGGCATCTCCTGCCACAGATAGGCGTGGTGGGTGTCGACGATGTCGTGGGCCAAGGCGGCATTGGCCAGTGGTTGGGTGGTGTGGGCTGTGGGGGCCTCGGGCAGGTCGAGGTCGCGGGCAAGGGCGTCTACGTCCAGTCCCGCTTCGGCGGCGGCCTGGGCCAGGCTGCGCTGACCATTGCAGCAGTAGTCGAGCCCGTGCTGCTCCAGGAGGCGAGCTCGCCTCATGTCCTGTGCGACGAGGTCTCCGAGGGTGGTGCTGGTGTCGATCATGGCTCTCCTCGTGTGTGGTTGCTGGGGTTGGGATCCCCAACACCTCCGACTATACAAGGAATATTCCGTGTAAAAATGTTGGGGTGGTCGTTCACCCTCCCGTTGCTCGAAAGCCCTAGCCTGCCGCGCATGACCAGCGCTTCCCCCGCCCTTGCTCGTCGGCTCGGCCTGACCGACGCCGTCGCCATTGGCCTGGGCTCCATGCTCGGTGCCGGCGTCTTCGCCGCCTTCACCCCGGCGGCACGGGTCGCCGGTCAGTGGTTGATGGTGAGCCTGGCCATTGCTGCAGTGGTCGCCTTCTGCAATGCCACCAGCTCGGCCCAGCTGGCCGCCCGCTACCCGACCAGCGGCGGCACCTACTTCTACGGACGTGAGGAACTCGGGCCCTGGCCGGGCTTCCTGGCCGGTTGGTGCTTCGTGATCGGCAAGACCGCCTCCTGCGCCGCAATGGCACTCACCGCGGCGCACTACCTGGTGCCACACGCCTGGCAACGTCCGGCCGCAGTGCTGCTGGTCTGGGCGCTGGCGAGCGCCAACCTGCGGGGCATCACCCGCACCGCGAAACTGACGCGAGCCCTGGCCGCGGTCGTGATCGTGGTCCTGGCGCTGGTGGTCCTTCTGGGCTGGACGGCAGAGGCGCCGGTTACGTCCGACGCGCCGCGGCAGATCGGCGCCTTCGGCGTGCTGCAGGGCGCGGGACTGCTCTTCTTCGCCTTCGCCGGTTACGCCCGCATCGCGACGATGGGTGAGGAGGTTACCGAGCCCGAGCGCACCATTCCCCGCGCCATCGTGCTGGCACTGGGCATTGCCTTGCTCATCTACCTGGCCGTCGCGCTCACCCTGTTGCACGTGCTGGGTGCCGGGGCCCTGGCCAGCAGCAACGCACCCCTGGCCGCCGTCGTGCAGACGGTGGGGGCCTCCTGGGCGAGCCCGGTCGTCCGTTTCGGGGCCGGAGCTGCCGCGCTGGGGGCCCTGCTGAACCTGATGACCGGCATCGGCCGCACCTCCTTGGCGATGGCTCGCGGGGGCGACCTGCCCCGAGCCCTGGCCACGATCGAGCCGAAGCACCAGGTGCCACGCACCGCCGAGCTGACGCTGGCGGTGGTGGTCACCGTCCTGGTGCTCACCACCGACCTGCGTGGGGCGATCGGCTTCTCGAGCTTTGGGGTCTTGCTCTACTACTTCGTCGCCAATGCCGCTGCCTGGCACCAGAGCGAGGGGCGTCGCTATCCGCGAGCCCTGCAGGGATTGGGCATGGTGCTGTGCCTGGTGCTGGCGGCCACGCTGCCTGTCGGCTCGGTCGTCGCTGGCCTGGCGGTGCTGGCCATGGGCGTCGGGATCCGGCTCGTGGCCCGGCGCTGACGTCCTCAGCGGTGCTCTGAGGAGTCCCCTCCCGGCTTCCACTCCGTCTGGTAGGGCAGTCCATTGCCGGACGGGGCCGCATCGGGCCGGTTCCTGCGGCGCCGGGTCAGGCCGAGCACCACTCCGCAGGCGGTCAGGATGATGCCCAGGACGCCCAGCAGCACCGGCCAGGGGCTGATCCCGTGCGACTCGTCACTGGTGCCGGTCTGCGAGCCAGCCTTGTCCTGGCTGGTCTGGTCCGAGCCAGAACCACCGGCGACCGCAGCCGGGCTGCCGGAATCACCCGACGGCGCAGCCGTCGCGCTCGCGGACGGGCTGGGGGAGACCCCGGCCACCGTGCCATAGGCGGGTACGCCCTGCACCTTGCCGTCGACCTTGGTCACGAACTGGTAGGGCACCTCCACCTTCGGCGCATCGGCGGGGCCGCGCACGCCGATCGCCACCCGGTAGTGGCCGGCGACCCACGGGTGCTTGAGCGGCTGCCCCTCGGGGAAGTTGAAGGTGACGTCTGCGGCCTGCATCTTGCTGGAGTAGCCGTACTGGGTGAGCCGGATGGGGTGCTCGGCCACCTTGCGCCCGGCCGGGTCGAACAGTTCGGCGTCAAGCACCATCCGCTGTTCCCGGAAGAGCTTGGCCAGCTGCGGCCCGGGCTTGGGCGACTGCACCTGCACCGACAGGCTCTGCCCCCACCCGACGGGGACCTTGTAGGTGTGCATCTGGCCCGGCGCCAGGACGTGCTCGTAGGTGGCACCGCCCACGATCGGTGCCGCGGCCGCCAGGGTGCCGCCGGGCTGGACGCTGGTGCCCGGCCCGAAGGCTGGCGCGGGCAGGGTGCGCCTGGCTGGCGCCTCGGGCAGCTGGTCCAGGTTGGTCACCGG
The DNA here is from genome assembly GCF_043424415.1 of Luteococcus sp. Classification (NCBI taxonomy): domain Bacteria; kingdom Bacillati; phylum Actinomycetota; class Actinomycetes; order Propionibacteriales; family Propionibacteriaceae; genus Luteococcus; species Luteococcus sp. The sequence goes on from NZ_JBHWOO010000241.1 coordinate 24,810, forward strand.
CGGGACCTCGCTGACCACGAGCTGGAGCGGGGGGGTGCCGGTGCCCTTGCGCACGCCCTTGCGCTTCACCTGGAGGACCAGGTCGGTTGCCGAGGCGCAGTCCTCGTCGCGCTGGTCGGCCACGGCCGTGGCGGAGACCATCATCTGGTCGCCCCCGGGGTGGCCGTTGGCGGTGTCGACGCCACACTGCGTCTCGCCCGCGCTCAGCGTCGCCATGACAGCGTCCTGCTGCTCGGCATTCGGGTGGACGATCGCGGTGGCCAGCAGCGTCGAGCCGGGGATGGTGCGGCGCAGGCGGTAGAAGCGCACACCGTCCTCGGAGCCGTCGGGCCCGATGTCGTCGATCCAGTCGCCGACCCGGATGCTGGGTGCCCCCACGATGGTGCGGGTGCCCTTGACCGGTTTGCCGTCGACCATCTTGGGCGGCAGCAGGGTGCGCTGGGCCCGGTCGAGGGCCTCGGCGAGCTGGGTGGCGTCCTTGGCGTCGTGGTAGGTGCCCTTGCCCTTGTCCGCGATGCACTGCAGCTGCTTGCGGGTGGTGGCATCGACGCCCAGCCCCACCACGTGGATGGCCAGGTCGACCCCCTTGCCGGCCAGCTGTTCGGCGACATCGCAGGGATCGGGCTCGCAGGTGGCGACGCCGTCGCTGACCAGCACGATGGAGCGCTTGCCGCTCTCGCCGAGGTCCTTGGCGGCCTCCTGCAGGCCGTGGCCGATGGGCGTCTCGCCATGGGGCTTGTAGTTGGCGGCGGCGGTCTCGAGTGCGGCGCGGTTGTCGGTCCCCACCGGCACCACCAGCTGGGAGTCCTGGCAGGCGCCCGGGTCGCCGGCATTCTCGACGCTGGCGCCGAAGACCCGCAGGCCGGTCGCGGTGTCGACGGGCAGGTCTGCGATCACCGAGCTGAGCGCGGTGCGGGCCGCCTCGATCTTGGTCATGCCGCCCTGGGCGGGTTCCTTCATGGAGCCCGAGGAGTCGAGCAGGAGCACCATGCGGGGCTCGTCGGCGGGGGCGGCCGCGGTGGTGGTGGGCTGGGCGACGGCCAGGGCGAGGGTGGCGGTCGCCAGCAGTGCGGCGCCACGGCGTGCGGTGGTCACGATCGATCCTCCAGGACGACGAGGTTTGCAGTTGCAAACTTTGCACAGGGTTGGACGACTGTCAAGGTCCCCGTCATCATCGCCCACACCACCCCCGGCCGACACATCCGGGTGGCATGCTGGGGCTCGACATGGGACAGATGATCGGTGGCCGGCACGAACTGGTGGACCTGCTCGGCCAGGGCGGTTCCGGCGCGGTCTGGCGCGTCTGGGACCACCGCGAGGGCGCCTACCGGGCCGGCAAGCTGCTGCAGCAGGCCGACGCCGCCAGCCTGGTGCGCTTCGTGCGCGAGACCGGCTGGCGCGTCGACCACCCGCACGTCGTGGCCCCGCTGGGATGGGTGGCCGAGGACGACCGCGTGCTGTTCACCATGCCCCTGGTGCGCGGCGGATCACTCAGCACCGTCCTGGGGGACCACGGCCCGCTGCCCGTCGGCTGGGCCCTCGACGTCGCCGCGCAGCTGCTGGAGGCGCTGGAGGCCGTGCACGCCGCCGGGCTCGTGCACCGCGACGTCAAGCCCGCCAACATCCTGATGGAGGCCACCGGCACCGGCCCTCCCACCATCCGGCTGGGCGACTTCGGGATCGCCGTCGCCATCGACGAACCCCGCCTGACCAGGACCAGCCAGGTGATCGGCACGCCGGGCTACCTGCCACCCGAGGCCTTGCACGGTGCCGACCCCGACCCCCGGCAGGACCTGTGGGCCGTCGGCGCCGTGGTGCTGCGCATGCTCACCGGCGAGCGCCAGCCCTACCCGCCCCGGGTCTCCGAGGCCTGGCGGCACACGACCCTTGGCCGCTGGGTGGGCTCCCTGCTGGCCGAGGTCGACGCCCGCCCCACCTCGGCCACCGCCGCCAGAGCCCGCCTGGCCGCCGTTCAGCTCGACGACCTGCTCGGCACCGGCCTGGTCCTCGACGAGGTCGTGGAGGTCTTCGACCAGGTCCCCGAACTGCCCGCGGGCTGGGGGCCGGACGGTCCGGCCCGCCCCTTCCAGCCTGCTCCCTCCGTCCAGCCCACCCGGTCCGCACGGCGCGACTGGCCCGATCTCGCCGAACCGTCCCATCCCACCGAACCGTCCCGGACGGCAGGGTTCCCCGTGGAGGCAACGATCCCCGCCACGACGGTGGCGCCCGTCGCGCGCGTGGTTCCCCGGGCCGGCGCGAACACGCACCCCGGACTCCTCGACGGCATCGGCGCCCTCCCGCTCGTCCTGCTCGGCCTCGGGCTGCTGCTGCTCGCCCTGGCACTGGCCCTGTGAACGCGAGACGAACTTTGCACCTGCAAAGAAATGGCTAGTCTTCTCCCCATGGACGAGACCGAGCACACCCGGGCACAGCAGGCCGAGCTCTACGGGGCGCCGCTGGCCGACATCCTGGGGCACTGCGCCGCCGTGCTGGGGCTCAACCAGGGCGGCATCGCCTCGCTGCTGGGCATCTCGGCCCCCATGGTCAGCCAGCTGATCAATGGCCACCGCATCAAGATCGCCAACCCCACCGCCGCGGCCCGGCTGCGCCAGGTGGAGGAGGCCGTCGCCGAGGTCGAGGCCGGACGACTGACGGTCGAGCAGGCCCTCACCCAGCTGCGCTCCCAGCCCGCGGCGGCCTTGACCGGGACCCTCACCCGCAGCCGGAGCCTCGGCGCCGAGGTGCAGGAGCTCTTCCGGGCCGCGGCCCCGGCCACCGACTACCTGGCCGCCGCCGAACGGCTCGCCGAGGACCTGCCCGCGGTGGCCGAGCTGCTGCGCGTCTACGGCGCGGAGCGCACCGACAGGGCAGAGGCCCTCACCCAGCGCCTGCGCGCCGGTTGAGGGCCCCCGTCCGGAATGCCCGGGCCCGGGCTTGCCCCGGGCCCGCAAGGGCTCAGTTGCGGTGCGAACGCTTGGCCGGGTCGTACTTCTCGTAGGGCTGGTCCTGCTCCCCGTCGACA
>NZ_JBHWOO010000242.1:0-26034 GCF_043424415.1 Luteococcus sp.
AGCGGCCCTCCAGGACCCGGGGGTCCGGGCCGCGAGCGGCCCTGCCTCTCGGGTGGTTCAGGTGCCCTTGGTGGGGGTGCCCGGGGACCGCAAGCGGCCCCGGGCTCCCCCTTGGAGGGGCGGGGGTCACCCCACACCCCGCAGCAACCAGGACGGGCCCTGCTGCCCCACCAGACCGGTCTCGCCCGTCACCCAGCCACCAGGGCCGGCCCTCTGCCACAGCCCCGCCGAACCCGGCAGATCCCTCCACCACCGACACCACCCGTGAGCAACACCCCATCCTCACCACACACGGTTGTGCACCAGCCCGGACCCCCCGGTAGGGTGAACCGTCCCGGGGTGTCCGGAGACGTGGTTTGGTGGCTCAGGCGGTGAGCCTGGGTCGATGGTAGTGCAGGTCCTCGGCCTGCATCGGGGTGAGGTCATCGAGGGCCTCGTGCGGCCGGATGGTGTTGTAGAAATCGACCCAGCGCAGGGTCTCCAACTCGACGTGCTCGACATTGCGCCACGGCCCTTCGGGGCGGATCAGCTCGGCCTTGAACAGCCCGATCGTCGATTCCGCCAAGGCATTGTCGTAGGGGTCGTGGTTCGACCCTACCGACGGGTCCACGCCTTACTCGACGAGGCGCTGGGTGAGGGCGAAACTGACGTACTGGGCAGGTTCAACCGGTCGTTGCAACACCGGCTTCTTCTAGGCAGCGTAGTTGCTCTTCGAAGACTTCCGCTGGGGTTCTCCAGCCGAGGCTCTTTCGGGGCCGGTTGTTGAGGGTGTGGGCGACTGCTTCGAGGTCGGCAGCGCTCCAGCGGGACAGGTCGGTTCCCTTGGGGAAGTACTGGCGCAGCAACCCGTTGGTGTTCTCGTTGCTGGGGCGTTGCCATGGGCTGTGGGGGTCGGCGAAGTAGACCTTCGTGCCGGTCTCCAGCGCGAACCTGGCGTGGGCGGACAGTTCCTTGCCGCGGTCCCAGGTGATGGTCTTGCGCAGCTGCTGCGGCAACCCAGTAATCGACGCGGCGAGCGCGGTGTTCATCGCGACCGCGCCGTAACCGCCCAACGACGAGCCGTTCTTGACCGGCGGGCTCTGGCCCCAGCCCTCCAAGCGCGGGAGGTGGACCAGAATTGTGGCGCGGCTGTGCCGCTAGACCAGGGTGCCGATCGCTGAGCGGCCCGTGCCGATGATCAGGTCGCCTTCCCAGTGGCCGGGAACAGCCCGATCCTCGGCTTCGGCGGGACGTTCGCTGATCACGACATCGGCGGTGACATGCCCTTGGGGCTTGTTCCTTGACCGCTCACGGGGGCTGCGGAGGGCTCGGCCGGTGCGCAGGCAGGTCACCAGTTCCCGCTTCAGCGCCCCACGGCCCTCGATGAACAAGGATTGGTAGATGGCCTCGTGACTGATCCGCATGGACTCATCATCGGGGAACTCGAGGCGTAGCCGGTGGCTGATCTGCTCGGGACTCCACGCCTTCGACCAGCGACGGTCAGCACGGTGGGGCTTGTTCAACCCCTTCCATCCCGGCGTGTCAGGGCCGTCGACGATGGTGCCGTCGGGACGGGTGACTTTCCCGGCGAGGCGGTCCTGGACATAGTCACGCAGCCGCGGGTTGGTGACCATCTTCGCTGTCTTCGGGCGTTTCGCGGCCTCCAAGGCCTTCCACTGGGCCACCGTCGCCCGGTACTCGATCTTGCCGCCGCGCGTGGCGGCGTTGCGGCGTAACTCCCGGCTGATCGTGCCCGGATCACGGCCGATCGCCCGGGCGATGGTGCGAACCTCCTTGCCCTGGGCCCTGAGGATTGCGATCTCCTCACGCTCGGCGAAGGACAGGTAACGCCCACTCGGCTCGGACAGACTGATCGGCGGCATGCCCCCAGCGTGACGAAACCACCGCGACGCCACCGGGATGGACACGCCCACCGCCATCGCGGCCTCGGCCGTCGTGACCCCAGTGGCGATCTCCCGCCAAAAGTCGCGCTGGACCGCTCTGGAGGGTTGTGGCCTGCCTGGAGAGAACATCAAGGGCCGCAACGCCCTGTCCGCCCGCCACTGCCGCCGTAACCCCTGCGGCGCATCGCTGGTCTTCATCGACCAATGAACCCTGCCCATCCCCAACGCCTTCCTCATCAAGGTGTTGCGACGACCAGTTGAATTCGCCCTGGCTGCCCGCGTCCGTGTGGTGCACGAGTCGGTCGATGCCTTGCTGCTGGCGTGACCACAAGGCGTGCTCGAACGCGTCCAACACCAGGCCGGTGGTCATGCGGGTCGCAGCCCTAGTGACGGTTGACGGAGCTGGACTCTCGATGTGTTCTACTGCTCACTCAAGAGAGCGGTCGTCCGGGAGACCTGTTACGCCGGACCGGACACTGAGAGATCCCGAATCGCGTGGACCTACGTCCAGCGCGGTGGGCCACAAACCTCACCCTCGCCAACGTGGTCGAAGCCGGGGTCTGCCGCAGTTGGCCCCTTGGACTTCCGTGTCAACCAAAACTCGCGGCAGATCCATATGCTCTGACGGGGCTGTAGGTGAGCCTCACTTTTTCCTCTGGCTCGACATGGAGAATTTTGGGGTCGTACAGGAATAGGGTGTGTTTACCCCCCTGAGGGGGGTAAACACACCCTATTGACCGTCTTGTACTCAGCGATACACGATGGCCGCACTCCTCGCGTTGAGCTTGCAACTTGCATGGCTGACGCCCGGGGCGCTCACCCACGCTCCATACTGATCCGCCTGGAGAGGGCAATCCGCCTTGACGCGGTACTGACCTGAGCCACCACTGCACTGCGCATTTGCGTTGGTCCCAGCGGTTGTTGCCCTGCATCCCGTGGGAGTCGCGTTAGCGGTCGTTGGCGCCAAGGGACCCACCGCCAGTGCAGTCACGAACGCGAGAGAGATGGCCTTCATCGCTCCACTCATTTTACCCATTTACCCATCCTCCTTGACAGGACTGATGCGGACCCGAACCTGCTCCGCACGACTAGACAGGACGGTAACACACGTCTAGTAGCGCTGCATAGGCTCGGTGAGTAATTTCATAGAATTCATCGAGGACACGCACCCAGCTCCCTAGGTACCCAACTCTAGCTTTCTCATGCCCAAGGCTGGTGACATCCCCTACTGGGTCCTGTGGTTTGCGTAGCATCCGCCGTGTACGAGAAGCCCAGATCCAAGCCCTCGATCGCACGCAGAAGACGTTGCAGATCGCCCGCGGCTACCACGATCAGAACTTTCACCTGTCGGTGGCCACTACGCCCCCATGAGCGAGTCGAGGTCCGTGACTGTCTTGAAGCCAACCTGAGAATCCATCCCCCAGCGGCTCGTGGCTGAACTTGGGCGAGGTCTGGTTAGAGTCATCGGCAAGCAGGTCACCAAGCGAGCTGTCTTTCCGCTCATGAGGGACCGCAATGTGAAGGTCCGAGTCTTCGTCAATATCTGGAACTACCACTGAAGTTTTCTCACCAGGGCTGCCTGTAGAGCATCGGCAGTGATGGCCTGGCAAGGGGCGATGGTCGACCCGCATGCATCCATTCCCCGATCACCATCGCCCCTTGTCACGCGGTCAACGACGACCGTGTGACGACGAGGCCTGGTGAGAAAACCTCACTGAGGTTTTCGCACCAGGTTCCTCGCATGTGAGTGGCGATCACGAGGGCTGAGCGGACGATCTGGGTGATTCGCCAGGGGGTCGAGGGTGACCTTCAGGAGCGCGCGGAAGTGCTTGAGGACCGTGTTGGCTCGTTCGGCTGGGGCGCGGAGTTGGGTGATGAGCCGGTTGCGGGCGAGGGTGTCGGGTGCCAGATGGTGGCCTTTGACGGGGTGGCAGATGCCGATCCCGGCGCCTTGGTAGCCCTTGTCGGTCAACGTTTTCAGGCCTTGTGCGACGGCTGGGTAGAGCGCTGGCAGGACGTGTTGGCGGGCGGCGGTGCGGTCGTGGGTCGAGCCCGGGGACACTGGCGAGGTCCAGATCAGGAAACCGGAGCTGTCGGTGAGGACTTAGACGTTGCCGCCGTGACGGTGGTGTTTTCCTGAGTACCAGGCATCGGTGGTTTTCCCTTGTCCGGCAGAGGTGTGGACGGCGGTGGCGGCGATCAGGGCGCCGTCGCGGCAGAGGAACGCCGCGCCGTGGGCATGTTGTTCGGCGAGGACCTCGTGGAGGTCGGGTGCGCGCTCAGCGACCACGTCCAATGCCTCGAGGGTGGTAGCGGTAGCAGGTGGCCTGCGACAGGCCATGGTCACGGGTGAGGCGGTGGATGGGGGTCGCATCACACATCCAGCGGCAGAGCAGGACCGCTTGGGTCCAGCAGGACTTGGCGCGTTGCCAGGGGCGCCGGTCATGTCGACGCCGGTGGGCCGACAGCCACGCTGCGATGCGGCGCACGATGGTCTCGGGAAGGTCAAGGGTGACACGATGCCGACAGCATGCGGGCTCGGATTCTGTGGACGATGGGTGTCTTGGCAGAAACCGATCCTGCACCACCCGACCCGCATGCACCCACCCGAGTCGACCATCACCCCTTGCCAGAGCATCACTGCCGATGTTCTACAGGCAGCCCTAATGAGAAACCCTCACTGAGAGCACCAGCCGAACGAACCAATACCATCCTCAAACACTTCAAGGCTCTCCACCACGTCACCATGAACCCTTGGAAAATCACTCAAATCACCAGGTCAGCACTCGTGATCGCCACCGTCGTCCGAGGATCCTGGTGAGAAAACCTCACTGCCATCCTTTCATTTAGACCAAGGCCACCGAAAAAATCTTCACCAAGACCGACCGTTCGGCAAATTCAAGCACGGCGCATTGGTATCCAAAACTGATTTTCCCGAGCTAAATACTCAACAGTATTGTTAGCTGCCAACAATCGATCGGATCTCCGTCAAGGACTCTCGCCCTAGGTATGAGATATCTTCTAGTAGAGAGTTGGCTCTCGTTGGCTCATTTATCAATATTCGGCGGAGGGCTTCAATTTGAGCCACCATCGCGCATAGGTTCTGCGCGACATTTTCGATAGCCTGAAACACTTCCTCTGTATCTTGAGTATTGATTCGAAGTCCACGGTTAATTCCCATGAAATTTACTCTAGATCGGTCTTATCGTTTGATCATCCCTCCCAGGTCTTGATCCCCTACCGCTACGGTTGTAGGCCACGCGCTCTTGCCTCAGCGTCGCCGCTCCCGGGGGCTGTCGCCCCGAGGTGCTATGAGAGCACGCCTACCTTGAGGTTTTCTCACCAGGTTCGTCGTGTGTGGGTGGCGATCACGAGGGCTGAGTGGACGATCTGGGTGATTCGCCAGGGGTGGAGGGTGACCTTCAGGAGCGCGCGGAAGTGTTTGAGGACCGTGTTGGCTCGTTCGGCTGGGGCCCGCAGTTGGGTGATGAGCCGGTTGCGGGCGAGGGTGTCGGGTGCCAGGTGGTGGCCTTTGACGGGGTGGCAGATGCCGATCCCGGCGCCTTGGTAGCCCTTGTCGGTCAACGTTTTCAGGTCTTGTGCGGCGGCTGGGTAGAGCGCTGGCAGGACGTGGTGGCGGGCGGCGGTTCATCCCGTGTCGCTGGTGGCCCGCATCGACGCCGAACGCGAGGCGCGCCACCAACTCGAGTGCATGGCCAGTCTGCCCACCGGCGAACGAGAACTCCTCGAACTGGTCGCCGTCGACGGCCTGAGCGTCACCGAGGCCGCCCGCGCCCTCGGGCTGCGCGCCGGTACTGCGCGAGTCCGCCTGCACCGCGCCCGCCAGCACCTCAACCCCACCCCGACCCAGGAGGCACTGCCATGCACCAGCCACTGAACACCTTCGAGTCCCGCCTGCTCGACCACCTCCAGGGACAGATCACCGCGCAGCCAGGGCCCGCCGCGGCGCCTCGCCGGCCGGCGGTCGCACGGTTTGGTCTGGCCGTGGCCGCCTGCGTCACCATGGTGGCGGGTGCGTTGGGCCTCACCCACCTGGCGGCCCAACCTGCGTGGGCGGTCGACCCGCACCCCGACGGCACGGTCACGATCACGGTGAACCGTCCGGAGGGGGCCGCTGAGCTCCAGCAGCGGTTGGAGGCACTGGGGATCAGTGCCGACATCCAGTTTCCCCCGGAGGGGCAGCGATGCCGGCCCGGAAGGATCACGGATGCGAACACGGCCTCGGTGGCCGAGTCCGAGGTCATCCGGGGTGCGACCATGAGCTCGAGGCAGGTGACCGTGGTGGTCGACCCGTCGAGGATGACAGCCAACACCACCCTGATGCTCGAGGTGTCAGCCCTGGACCACATCAGCGACACCCTGTCCGGCGGGAGCGTCGGCACCATCGGCGTCATCCAAGGCACCGCCCCGACCTGCCAGCTGGAACCGCTGACACCGGCCGAGTTCACCTCGTCCCCAGAACCCAGCCGCTGAGCACCGAGGCCTGGCTGTAGGCCCGGGCCACCCACGCCCGGCCCTACACCCGGCCAGGGAACTCGGAACGCAGCGGAGGAAGGCTCCAGGCCGTCGGGCGCCTCGCGGCATCGTCGGACGTGGCTCCACCCGCGGCATGAGCGGATGTGGTGCTTGTGGTTATGGGGCTCTGTGGGGGGTGACTTTTCATCTCCTGGGTTGGTGGTGGCGGTGGCTTGTCATGGCTGCGTCTTGACGTGTGGCGAGGATCACGATGGGGCTGGTGAGGATGGTCAGCATGATCGGGATGGTCCAGATGGCGGTGATCCCTTGCCCGGTGTGGGGCAACGACAGCCAGGATGACAGGGCTGCGAGAGCGGGTACCAGTAGTCCGGCGCTGAGGTAGGCGCTCAGTACGGTGTGTCGGATCGTTGTGGATGTGGTGCGTGAGATGCCTTGGAGTGCCTGGATGTTGGGTGCTTGGCTTCGGGTCTCACTGACTGCGGTGAGCAGGGCGACTGACAGGCCGAGGATTCCGGCGCACAGTACTGCACTCCAGGCGAGGCTGTGCAGAAGGGGCGCTTCGGCGCTGTTGGAGTTGCTCTGGGGGAAGGCCGTGGGCGTGACGTTGAACAGATAGCTGCGCAGGTGGGCCTTGGTGGCGGTGTCGTGGTGCTCGTATCCGTTGAGGACCACGAATTGGGGGCCCGCTGTTTCGAGGTGTGCTTTGCGGGCGGCCGTGGACCGCGCACCCACCAGCACCACTGATGCCGCATCGGCTCGAGGGGATCCTTGCCGGTTTCGTGGAGCGTTGGTCAGCTGCGCCACGGTGCCGTTGTCATCCAGGACGGCGAGGGAAATGTTCTGATCCTCGGACCACCAGGTGGGGGTGTTGACGCGCTGCGGGTCCGCGTCATCCAGGACGACGGTTGTCGCATTGGGATCCGGACATGTCTCGAGCTGCCGGGGGTGGTGTTGAGCGCACTGCGCGAAGGCAGGGTCGACCGCCAACACTTCCCCCTGCGATGGGTTCTTCACCATCGCGTAGACATCACTCGAACCGCCGGCGCGAGAGTATTCCTGGGCGAGTTGCGGGGCGATGGATGGGGGGACGTCGACGATCTGCAGGGCAGCGTCGCTGGCTGTTTTGCCGGTGGAGGATTCAGCCATCCGGTCAACGGTCAGGGCCCAGCACAGGGACACGAACAGCGCTACGGCCACCACACCAGCCGTGGCGCGTGTGCGGCGGGTGAGGTGATTGACCACCCGCGAGACGTTGCGTCCGTGGCGTCGCCGGTTCCAGGCGTTCAACCAGGCAGGAATGGTCAGCGCCACGACCAGTCCGAGCCACAGGCCGTGCAGCGGTGAGGGCACCGCAGTGATGTGGAGCAACACCCCCACCGTGAGCATGACAAGACCAACCGCAGCCACCGCGCAAACGGCCAAGGTCAGTGCGGACAGTTTGCTTCGGCCAGCACCGGCATCCAGCCGAAGGACGCTTCTGCGCGACGTGGCGCCTGAACGCACCGCCACCGCGAACGACCACACCAACGGCAACACCACCGCGATGAGCATCATCGCTGCCCCCGATGCGGCGGGCACCTTCACCCCAGCCCAGCTCTGCCCGAACAGTCCCGCCAGGGCATCCAGCCCCACGCCCTGCACCGCCAAGAGAAGCCCGACGCCGGCCACTCCCGCGCCAGTCATCACCACAGCCCACGCAGCATGCAGCACAGACCACGCTGCTCGCGAGGACATTCCTGCCCCCACCAGGCCATCCACCACGGTTCTGCTTGAGGAGCGCAGGGTGGACAACAGCGCCACCATGAGCACACACGCGGCCGCCGCCACGACCCGCCCCGCGGTCGTGAGAACACTGATCGCCGAAACCACAGGATTGGCGTTCTCGTCACCGAACTGCTGCTTCACCTCGACACCACGAAAGCGTCCCGGGTGTGCCGGGTCATCGGCCACGCTCGCAAGATCAGCACTGCCCAACCACAGACTGCTCTGATCGCGCGGCACCGTGTCGGGCAGCAACGCCACGACCCGTTCCCAGGACGGGTCTACCGGGTCCACGCTGAGACCCACCACACGTACCCGTGTGGGGTTCCGTCCGGGCAGTTGAATCTCGAGGCTGGAACCCACCCGTGCCCCTACGTGGCCAGACAGCTCGCGGCTGACCACTGCCTCACCAACAGCTGCGACCGCACGCCCTTCCAGCATCCGGCCAGGAACACCCGCTGCAGCATCAGCCAGCAACCGGGCCGACACCGATGCATCCCCTGCATCACCGGCGACCGTCACGCGATCCTCACGCACCGGGTGGAAACCAGCCTTCGACAAGACAGCTGCCCCGGCCGCGTCAGTCGTGGTCACCGCCACCCGGTTCCCGCCCTGGGACAAGGCCATCGAATCATCCAGCGCGGAAACAACATGCCCCCTCAACAGCCCCAACCCACACACCGTGAAGGTCAACAACAAGAACATCCCCGCCAAGGCCAGGCACTGGGCAGCATTGCGCCGCACGTAACGCGCCACCAGGAATCCCAGCATCCGGGGACTCATGCGGCCCGCCCTACCAGCTGCATCCCACCAAGACCATCCAGCGAATAGATACGCGCGGCAGTCTCAGCCAGACGCAGATCATGCGTGGCCAACAAGATAGGTATCGAAGCCTGCTCACCCAACTCGTGAAGGATGCCAGCCACCACATCGGAGTTACGACGATCCAAAGCCCCCGTGGGTTCATCCGCCAACAAGATGTCAGGCTCGATCGCCAACGCTCGGGCGATCGCCACTCGCTGCAACTGTCCACCCGACAACGACGCCAGCTGCCTGCGTTCCAGCCCGTCCAGGCCCACCGCCGACAACAGCTGCGCACACCGGGCCTCATCACCATCCAAACCGTGCAGCTGTCGAGCGATCCTGACGTTGTCGATCACATTGAGGAAGTCGACCAAACGAAAGTCCTGAAACACCAGCCCCACCGTCGTCTGGGGTGTGACCGGTTCGTCCCCCAGCAGGATCACCCCACGCTGCGGACGAACCTGGCCCGAGATGGCACGAAACAACGTGGTCTTCCCACTACCACTGGGACCAATGATCCCCGTCACGCCAGACGGTGCCGACAACTCGACCCCATCCAACACAAAAGCCTCCGAGTTCGGATAACGAACCGATAGATCACGCACCTTGAGCATGCAGCTCTCCCTAGAACGGGAGCCGGGGCAGTGCCCCGGCTCCCGTGGCCATTGTGGTCTACTTGGCGCGGTTCTCGCAGGAGGAACCCCCGACGCCGACCCATGGCAGAGTGGACGTCTGAACTCGTCCACTAGTCTCGCGCCATCCGGAGTAACGGTCTGGAAGCGCTCCCTTGCCCACAAGGCGTGCCCGGAACTTCTGCGATGCAGGCTTCGAGGTCCAGTTCGCCCAGGCGTAGCCTTCGTCGGGGCGGAGCGCGACATCTACCTTGGTGGTGCCATGAGTGCAGTATGTGGCAGCATCCGCGCTGGGAGCCGAAGCGACGACGAGCGCCCCCATTGCCAGTGGGAACATCGCCAGTGGTGCAAAAACCTTGTTGATCTTCATCGGAGACCCTTCCTTACTTCTAAAGACTGCGGCTCACCACAGGAAGGCACCGTTGCCTTCTCTATGAAGCTATCACTCTAGGGGTGCAGATAACCCCCCCCGTTACCTTGCTGGTGACCCCGTAGAGCGGGGTTACGGTCGCCGGGCCCGGCATGACTTACTGCCCCTGTCGTACGAATGATCCGGGGGGTGTTGTCACCGGGCCTGGTGGCGCCAGATGACCGCTGATAGGGACACGGCCGTAGTTCAGGTCTCAACGTAGGCGTGGGTGCCGGCAGCTGACGCATCACCAGTCCTCGACGACCGTCGCTGCGATGCAAGGATGTGGTCGTTATGGAACAGATCGGCTTCGACATTTGGTGCGGGCTCGACGTGGGCAAACAAGACCACCACGCCTGCGCACTCGATGCTGCCGGCAAGAAGGTCTTCGACAAGCCCCTACCCCAAGACCAGAAACGGCTCCAAGAGCTGTTCAGCCGTCTGCAGGATCAGGGCCGGGTGCTGGTGATCGTGGACCAGCCGAACACGATCGGCGCGCTGCCGATCGCGGTCGCCCGGTCGATGGGCATCACCGTGGCCTACCTGCCCGGTTTGGCGATGCGCCGCGCCGCTGACCTCTACCCGGGCAACGCGAAGACCGACGCCCGTGACGCATTCGTCATCGCCGACACCGCCAGGACCATGCCCCACACGCTGCGCCGCGTCGACGCCGGCGAGGAGACCCTGGCAGAGTTGAAGGTCCTGGTCGGGTTCGACGAGGACCTCGCGGCCGAGGCGACACGGCTGTCGAACCGCATCCGCGGTCTGCTCACCCAGATCCACCCGGCGCTGGAACGCGTTGTCGGACCGCGGTTGAGCACCAAACAAGGCCTCGCGGTCATCGAGCAGCTCGGCGGCCCGCAAGGCATGACCGCCGCCTCGAAGTCGAAGCTGCTCAGGGTCATCACCAAGGCTTACCCGCGCAACGCGCAGGACTTCGCCGACGCCATCACCACTGCACTCGGCGAGCAGACCGTCGTGGTTGCCGGTACCGCTGCGGCAGAGCAGGTCCTGCCCAAACTCGCCGGGTCGTTGCGTCAGGTCCTGGACCAGCGCGCTGAACTCGCGGTCCAGGTCGAGAAAGTTGTTGATGCTCACCCTCTTGCCGAGGTCCTGACCTCGATGCCAGGCGTCGGGGTCAGGACCGCAGCACGGATCCTGCTCGACGTCGGCGACGCCTCAGCCTTCCCCACCTCCGGACACCTCGCCGCCTACGCCGGCCTCGCCCCCGTCACGCGACGCTCCGGCACATCCATCCGCGGCGAGTTCCCCGCCCGGTCAGGCAATAAACACCTCAAACGAGCCCTGTTCCTGTCAGCTTTCGCGGCCCTCCGTTCGGATCCGGTCTCACGCGCCTACTACCAGTGCAAACGAGACCAAGGAAAGAAGCACAACGCGGCCCTCATCTGCCTGTCGCGCCGACGTTGTGATGTCCTGTTCGCAATGATCAAGAACCGGGAGCCCTACCGGGCACCCGCACCATCACCAGAACCATCCCCCATGCCCCTCGCCGCTTGACGAGGAACATAGGGACACCCCCCGGGCTGGGACACCTCTGGTCATCCGCGGTTTGGTCAGCTTGCAGCCTTGACGTGTCAGCCCTACGCCGACGAGAACAGCTGGATACCTCGGGCTCACTCTGAGGTTTTCTCACCAGGTTCCTCGCATGTGAGTGGCGATCACGAGGGCTGAGCGGACGATCTGGGTGATTCGCCAGGGGGTCGAGGGTGACTTTCTGGAGGGCCTTGAAGTGTTTGAGGATGGCGTTGGCTCGTTCGGCTGGGGCGCGGAGTTGGGTGATGAGCCGGTTGCGGGTGTTGGTGTCGGGTGCCAGGTGGTGGCCTTTGATGGGGTGGAGGATGCCGATCCCTGTTCCTTGGTAGGCCTTGTCGGTCAACGTTTTCAGGCCTTGTGCGGCGGCTGGGTAGAGGGCTGGCAGGGCGTGTTGGCGGGCGGCGGTGAGGTCGTGGGTGCTGCCCGGGGGTACCGGGGAGGTCCAGATCGGGAAACCGGAGCTGTCGGTGAGGACCTGGACGTTGCCGCCGTGACGGTGGTGTTTTCCTGAGTACCAGGCATCGGTGGTTTTCCCTTGTCCAGCAGGGGTGTGGACGGCGGTGGCGGCGATCAGGGTGCCGTCGCGGCAGAGGAACGCCGCGCCGTGGGCATGTTGTTCGGCGAGGACCTCGTGGAGGTCGGGTGCACGCTCAGCGACCACGTCCAATGCCTCGAGGGTGGTAGCGGTAGCAGGTGGCCTGCGACAGGCCGTGGTCACGCGCCAACCGGTGGATGGGGGTCGCATCACACATCCAGCGGCAGAGCAGGATCGCCTGGGTCCAGCAGGCGGCGGCTCGTTGCCAGGGACGCCGGTCATGTCGACGCCGGTGGGCCGACAGCCACGCTGCGATACGCCGCACGATGGTCTCGGGAAGGTCAAGGGTGGCACGATAGGACAGCATGCGGGCTCGGATTCTGGTGGACGATGGGTATCTTGACAGAAACCGATCCTGCACCACCCGACCCGCATGCACCCACCCGAGTCGACCATCACCCCTTGCCAGAGCATCACTGCCGATGTTCTACAGGCAGCCCTAATGAGAAAACCTCACTGAGCCCAGAAGGAGGGCGAGTGGTTCAGTTCATTGATTCAATCCTCGGGTCAAGATGTCAGTGCCGAAGAAGCTTCCCGTGCGTGTGTGTGACCGCCCTGCAGTGGTCGAGCCACCGGATCTCGGCGTTGATGTCGTGGATCAGTCGTTCGATAACGAGCTGCCGGGCTAGGTCTTCAGGATCCGCCACGTGACGAGCCCCGGTAAGCTTCTGCAGCGCCTCCACCGACGCGCGGCGCTGAGTCTGGATCAGTTTTTTAACATCCACGTCGTCGAGCGTGACGGCAATAGCTATCTTGATGGCGAGCTCGTTGCGGGGCGGGTTGTCTAGGGCAACGGGGCTGGTGAACCACTCGTCTGCCTGCTCGCGGCCGGCCGGTGTGAGGCTGTAGACCACTCGTCGGTCGACCTCCTCGTCGCCACGTAGCACCAGACCGTCCCGCTCCAGCCGATCCAGCGTCGTGTAGACCTGCCCGATGTTGAGTGGCCAGGAGTGGCCCGTCCGTTTGTCGAACTCAGTCTTGAGTTCGTAGCCATGCTGGGGGCCCTCGCTCAACAGGGCCAATAGGGACTGCTTGACCGACATCGACACCCCCTTAGCGAACCAGCCCAGCGCAAGCTCTGGCTAGCTCTCGCGTCGTAGGGTGGCGACACCACCCGCCGTATCGGTACACCATCTGCCTGTTCCGTCGCGTCTCGCTGCGTGGGCATGAGCACCGGAATGCGAACCATGAGTCTAGCTAGGTTTTGATCCGTGGCCTAAAGGACCGCCAGCCGGGCTCTGGCCGTTCAAGGAGGTTTTCTCAGAGTGGCGACGGTGGGTGTTGTAGCGGGTGGCCCAGCGGAACACCTGGCGTCGGCACAACTCGGGCCCAGCGAAGGCGGGGTTTCCGGCGAGGAGTTCGCGTTTGAGGGTGGCGTTGAACGACTCGGCCAGACTGTTGTCGGCGCTCGTCCCGACGGCTCCCATCGACTGGGCCACCCCTAGACGTTTGCAGAGCTTGGCATAGGCCTTCGAGGTGTAGACCGACCCGTGGTCGGAGTGGAAGATCGCGCCCTTGAGGCTGCCCCGCTGCGCGCAGGCGGCTTTCAGCGCGTCTTCGACCAGTTCGGTGCGCATGTGGTCCGCGACCGCCCAACCGGCCAGCTTGCGGGAGAAGCAGTCGAACTGGCCAACCGCTTCTGGTTCGTCGCCGACCACCAGACCACCTACCCGGTGAAGCGGTTGTGCCAGGTGATGGAGTTGCCCGCTCCTCGTTCTACGCCTGGCAGAAATCCCTCCCGGCCCGTCAGCAGCGCGCTGAGGACGACGCTGTCCTGGCTGTACGGATCCGCGCCGTGCAGGACCCGAAGGCTGGGGGTGATCCTGCCTATGGGGTGCCCAGGGTGACCGTCGAACTCAACGACGGCGTCGAGCCAGAGCGGCGGGTGAACCACAAGCGCGTCGCCAGGGTGATGCGTGCCCACCAGCTGGCGGGGATCCGGCTGCGTTGCCGGGTTCGCACCACTGTCCCGGAACCGGCCGACCATGCGCAGCATGCGGGCCAGCAGCAACGCGTCCTTGGCGTCGGTCTTGACCCTGTCGCCCGCAGCCCTGCGAATCTTCGACGGGGCGGCCACCACGCACCGCATGCCAACAGCTTCCAGCGCGCGGGCCAGGCCGAAACCAGTCGGGCCGGCCTCGTAGGTCACGGCCGCCTGGCCGAAGTCGTGCTGGCAGCGCAGTACCCAGTCCACGACCTCGGCATTGCTGCCGGCGAGCTTGGCTTCGCGCAGCTCGCCAGTGACCGTGTCCAGTGCTGCTGCCCGCACCGATCGTGCGTGCACGTCCAGACCAATCGTCGTACGCTCAGTGAACACCAGGGCCTCCCAATGCATGTCGGCATCCCCGAGCCCAATCTCGGAGATGATCCACGAATCTGCACTGCGGGGCCCTGGCCCACAAGACCACAGCAACCCCACCGCCCTCATAGAGTCTGAGCCGATACCGCCGAGCGATCCGCTCCACCGACTCCCCCGCCACCCACGCCTCAGCGATCTCGGCGTCACGAGCCGCCAGCCCGGCACGGATCCTCTCGCGCTCCTCGGGACTACGAGTCTGACGGGTCATGGTGACGTGCACGCTACCCGCCCCGACGACCATCAGGCACTCGCGGGTGGCTACCGCATACGCATCGCCGGCCCCCAGGGCCATCACCGGCAACCGGTCGGCGGGGTCGGATTCTTGACTGGACAGACAATGCCCGGCGGCGCCGGGGGGTCGAGGCCGGCACCACCAGGCATCCCTGGACCCGAACACAGCCACCGCCCCGTCAGGCGATCGCTCCTCGACTCCAGCGTGGAAGATCTGCAGGACACCCCACCCATAGAATCGAAGAATTGTTCGGGTCGCGGCCGAGGATAGCTCCCCCACCAGACCCACACAACACGACCCTCACCAGCCGGGAGCGCCGGCCCGCGGCTGGTGGCGCGGCTCCATGGCGTGGAGGGCGCTGTTGGTGTGGGGGTTAGGGGGCAGAGGTGCTGGGCGATGTCGTGGGCGGCTACCCAGGCTTGGCGGATCTCGCCGTCGTCGGTGACGGTCACGACTTGTCCTTCCCATCCGGTCTGGTGACGGGCCGTGTTCACTCGCCGCCAGCGCACCAGCAAGCCCTGGTGATCTCCGCGAACCGTCACCCAGCGGTTGGTCGGCATCCGTGGCTTCTGGAACTCGAGGCGAGCGTCGTCGATGCCCAGGCGCTGCCCGAGCGTGCCGTGCTCCGACCCGATCCTGAAAGACAAGGACCAGAGGCTAGGTCTCGGCACTGACGACTTCAGGAGAGTCACGCCTCGGATCCACCAAGATCACTGTGGTGGCGGGGTGTGAGGCCATGTGATCCTCACGCCGCCACCTTCCCTGCTCCTCCCCAGGGCTGGTTCTGGTTGCCGCCGGGACCGAGGATGGCTTGCTGTCTGCGTCGTTGATGGCCGGGGTGGTCGTTCAGGGAGCGGCCATCTGGCAGTGGTGGGTGGTGCCGTTCTTGCCTGAAGTCAAGAGGGGGCAGTGCGCCGTGGGGGTATCGGTGTTCGGAGCGGATGGAATCGGCCTCAGTAGGGGTTCGCAGGGGTATCACAAGGTTTCTCATGCAGCATCGCATAGATAAATCTCATTAGAGCGCACGGCACAACAATCCGAAATTTTGTCCTGTCCAATCCTCATGGATATTTCGCTGCTATTTTGGCTGCATGACTACGGCATCTGAGGCGGCCCCCGATGGCAAGGGCGAGATCGCCACCCCAGCGTCGACGCGACGCGCGCTGCTTGAGGGGCAGCGACGCGGCTACACCGCTGTGCGCTCCGTCTTGGTTCAGCTCCCCGAGGCCGATGAGCGAGGCGGGCGGGCCGGCGTCCTGGCTCGTTTCGTGCACGAACGCCGACACCACGCCCTTCTCGCGTACCTGCTGCTGTTGGGGTCTTTTCCCGAGATCCACGAGCGGCGAGAGCCCCTCAGCTCCGCTGTGTGGGTCCGAGCCTTGACTGGCTCCGATCCCGCGTGCCCCACCTGGACTGCCTCGACACTGTCACGCACCTGGGGAGTGCTCGAGGACATGGGCCTGATCAGCCGCTGCCGGCGCGCACGCCTCGTCGATGTCCAACCGCGTCGCGAAGATGGACAGCAGGACTACGCACCCCCAGTGGGGGGCAAGTCGTGGGAAGAGACCTACTTCGTGGTGCCGGACCAGTTCTGGACCGAGGGTCTGTTCTCGAAGCTATCCCTGCCAGCCTTGGCCATGTTCCTGCTCTTGCTCAAGGAGACCAACAAGCGTCCCGAGTTCCACATCACGTTCGACCAGGTCGAGCAGTGGTACGGGATTACGCGGCGCTCCGCCCAGAACGGCATTGCTCAACTCAAGACCCTGAACATCATCTCAAGTCGAGACCAGAGGGTTGCTGCTCCCCTGGCGCCGAGCGGGACGACCACCCACATCTACTACCAACTCACCGGCCCCTACAGCACCGCCGCCCGCAACGATCTGCGCCGTCTGGCTCGCGCAGCACGCTCCGAGCACGTCCCAGGAAGTGATCAGTGATGCCACACCACGACGATGGGTTCCACGCCTTCGCCGATGAATCCTTCACGTCCACCACCGCGAGCCCCAGCATCTACCTGATGGCCGGTCTCATCCTTGACCCCAGCACCGTCGATGCGGTGCGCAGCGAGATCGCCGCGCTGAAGCTGCCCCGCGAGAAGAAGATCCACTGGCACGGCGACAGCGATGAACGCCATGACCGGGTCATCTCTACCATCGCCGACATTTCCGTGGAAGGCATCGTGCTGACACGGATTGGTCCGGACGGGGAACGCGACGAGCGACGACGACGCAAAACCCTCGAACCGTTCATCCAGGAACTCGAACAGGCAGGATGCACACACCTGACCCTGGAATCCCGCGGCATCAAGGCCGACCACCGCGACCGTGCACTGCTCGACGCGCTCCGCGCCCAGCACCTCTCCCGCACCGTGCGCCTGCACCACCAGCCAGGACCCGTTGAACCGCTCTTGGCGATCCCCGACGCCATCTGCGGCGCCTACAACGCCGCCCGCAACGGAAACCCCCGCTGGTGGGACCAGCTCAACCACGCCATCCACCAGATCGAGATCAACGACCTCTAAAACACGCGAGCCCCAGGCCCTGCCGCCTGACAGGAACTCCCGGAGCTCACTTCCACCACCACCTCGATGGCGTGGCAATACCCACACTCTACAGCCCCACACGCCACCACATGCAAGACCCGCCCCCCTAGCCACCAGAGACAGCGCTGCGCACCTCCTGTGTGGCTGGTGTCGTCTGATGGGGCCCAGCAGTCATTCTCACGGTGGATGTTGTCGGGACTCGCGCATCATGCCTACGCTTCGTCGACCGTAGTGACCTTGACTAATGCGATGCCTCGGTCGCGTGTCGCTGTCGCCAGTTCGAGACGAAGACCTTCACACAAGACTGTCACCGCCCTGAGGGCCCAGGAGACTCACCGTCGCCTGGTGCAGTTTTGTCACCGGGGCCTGAGACGCTTCACTCATGGACATCCACGAGGTATGGGAGCGGCTCGCCAGTGACGAGGACGCGCAGGAGACGGTCATGGCGGCCCACCGTAATGGTGGGCGTCTGAGCCACTCGGCAGCCCAGGAGTTGGCATGCGGCGACTCGGCGTTCTCGACAATGCACGAGCTGGGGCTGATCGAGCCGATGCGGCTGGACGGCAGCCTGAACCTGACCGTGCAGGGCAAGAGGGTGGCTCTGAAGTTGGCCGAAGATCTTGAGGATGGGCATCTGCGGCAGCTGGCATTGGATCGCGCTGTGCTCAAGGTTGCCCGAGTCCTGCAGCCCGGCCAGCGGATCGGTGCCACGGACGTGGTGGAGCGGATGGAGCCGGCCAAGTACGGACGCCCTTGGGATGCGCAGGAGGTGGAGGAGTCGATAAGCGGCCTGCTCGATGACGGTCTGGTGAACGGTTTCCGCAGTTGGCAGGCCACTATCCTCGAGGGCATCACTCGTCAGGGTCGAGCACGACTGAGCCCTGTGGAACAGTCACAGTCGAGCAGGGCCGCGAACGTCTTCAACGATCACAGCCTCACGATCGGCGGGGACAACTTGGGCAATGCTGCGACGGGCGACCACGTGGCGCAGACCTCAACGGTCACGGTGAACTCGCTCGCCTCCGGGGCACTGCAACACCTCCTCAATCACGTGGATGACCTGCCGAGCGCGGTGCAGGAGAATGTCGCGGACCAGATTGAGGCAGCTCATGCAGAGTTGATTCAGGCCAGCCCGGACACCGTCAAAGCGGCGCGCTGGCTTGATCGGGCCAGTGAGACCCTCGACACGGTGACAGGTTCCCCGAAGGTCGCCAACTTCCTCGCCGTACTCCAGCTGGTTTCCGGGGTCTTGCTGAGTAGCTGACCACGGAGACCACGAGCTCAACTCAGACAAACACGACCACCCGCGCCTCCGACGAGATCCCACTGAGCTGCATCTACTGCATCGAACAGCGCCTGCTCATCACTTCAAGCGAGGTAAGCCGCCCTGGTGACGGCCTCGCAGCGCTGATGCATGGTGCGCTGGTTGGACAGAATCAGCGCGACTTGTTCGGCTGCTGAGTGCGGGCAGGTCGGGCCGCGGCCACAGCGTAGTCACCCCACACAGTCGGGTGAATCAGGACGCCTTGCGAGGATGTCTGACCGGTGGGCGGGTACAGGGTGATCTCGGCTCCGTCTGTGGCGTGCTGGGCGCAGCACAGCACGAGCCATTCGAAGCCTGGCAGCGACACCCACACTCCTACCGGCCCCGAGTTCTCCTCGACCAGCCGCCCCAGCCGGCGGCGCAGGCTGTGGGAGCGCTCGCAGGGATGCAGTCGAGACTGCAGGTCTGGGTCGGACAAGGTGGCGAGCAGGACGCGTTCGGGGCCGTATCCGGGGTCGGTGTGGAGGGAGACGCCGTCGGGGTCGCCGAGCAGGCGAGTGATGTCCTCATCAGTCCAGCCGCTGCAGGTGAGCAGGGCGAGTGATTCGCGGTGCTGGCGGGTGGTGGCGCCGGTGTGGCGCGGGACCAGTTCAGTGTCCTGCTGGGCGGCAGGTGGCAGGTAGCGCCGCGGTGCGGCGTAGGTGGACAGAACTGTCTTGAGGAAGTTGATGATCTGCTCGTCGGTGCTGTCGGTGCAGGTGAAAAGTGGTGGGATGTAGCGGGTCAGGCGTGTGGTGATGTCGTGGGGTGGGCGCTGCACCACCGTCGTGACGAACTCGAGGGTGGCGCCGACGGCGATCGCCCGCATCACCCACTCGATCTCGCCGTCCTCCCATGGATCGTTGATGCGCGCGAGGTGGGCGTCGGTGAGCCGGTCGAGCAGTGCGGCGGGGAGCTGGAAGTCTGGGTCGGCCACGGCCTGACGGGCAGCTTCGACGCACAAGTCATCCCGAGCCGGCGGGTTGGTCAGCAGATAACGGGCATGGGCGGCGAAAGAGCCGCGGGTGCGGCCCACGTCCTCTGGGGCGGCAGTGTGGCGGAGCCAGGCGATCAGCGCGTCGTAGTCGTGGGCGCTCCACGGGTGGCCCGTGCGGTTGGCGGGATTATCGCGGGTGGGCACGCTCTGCCAGCGGCTCGCGGCCCAGTAGTCGCTCTTCCTGCC
Organism: Luteococcus sp.; assembly: GCF_043424415.1. Classification (NCBI taxonomy): domain Bacteria; kingdom Bacillati; phylum Actinomycetota; class Actinomycetes; order Propionibacteriales; family Propionibacteriaceae; genus Luteococcus; species Luteococcus sp. Next base: position 19,755 of record NZ_JBHWOO010000242.1, read on the forward strand.
ACTGGTGGGCATACCGAGGAGGAAGGCCACGGCCTCGGCAATGGGCCGCATGCCGGGCGGCAACTCCGGTGCGGTGTCGGTGGCGACCATGGGCACCACTCCACCATGACGCGAGACTCCGCGGTGACGATGAGGACCCAAAAGACTGAGCATCCTGCGCCCGGCCGGCCCACCACCTGGCACGAGCATCCTGAACAGAACTCCAGACGGCGCCGCCGGCGACCAGTTCTGTCCAGCGAACCAGCACAGGGTGCAGGACGTCAGGAGCTCGAAACCTTGGCCTCCGCGGCCGGCGGCACGGTGGACAGAACTGGGTCGCTCCTGCCCCGATGTGGTGCCAGTCTGGTCCGCGCACTCGGCCGGCACCGTCGTGGACAGATCTTGACGACCCCACCCCGACTGGCTCCGCCGGCGATCGGTTCTGTCCACTGCCTCACACCCAGATCCAGGACGTCTCGAGCTCGAGATCCGATCTGGCGGCGGCCGCGGCGGTGTTGGACAGAACTGGGTGGCCCCGACGTCAGCCAGGAGGCGGCGTGGCCGGCGAGTGGTTCTGTCCAACCGGGGTTCAGGATTGTCGCGCGTAGCGCTGTGCCCAGGTGGGATGTGTGGGTGTGAGCCATCACATCGCGCGATCACTCCAGTGGGTCTTGTCGGGTTGCTGCTGTTCGGACTGTCGGGCCATGGCCTGGGTGAGCGGTTCGTAGCGCTGCGCGAAGTCGTCCGCGGCGAACTCACCGCGCACGCTGGTGGACAAAAACCACCAGCGGACCAGGACTCCCACAACGACGGCACCCACCACGCCACCGGCGCCCAGGCCCAGCAGTAGAGCCGCAAGCCCTGGTGACCCGGCCGCGGCCAGCAGTCGGGCGGCCACGGCCCACACCAGTCCGGTGATGATCACCACGACGGCGGCGATGCCGATGCTGACCAGGATGTTGCCTGCTGCGCGGCGGCGGGACTTGTGACCGAGCACGAGGTGACCGAGCTCGTGGGCCACGATGTGACGCACGGTCGCCGGGTCACTCGCTTCCCACAGCGACATCTGCACCACCAGCCGCCCCTTCTCGTTCAGGGCCTCGGACGACACGCAATCGGCCCACCGCACCGCCACATCAAGACCATGCAGGGCGGCGATGTGGCCGATCCACTCCCCCACCGCCGCCTGCTGTTGTGCGTCCATCCCGGTCGCCGACGATGTGGGCGGGGCGGGTGGTCACGACGTCTCACGGGTGGTGGCGTGGGACTCGTGGGTGGTGTGCAGCGCGCTGTTGGGGGCGGTGTCGAGCCAGCAGCGGGTGGGGGCGGGCAGCTTCCAGCTGTCGGGTGCGACGATGCGCCACGGGATGAGCTGCCCGAGCATCTGGAGGACGTGGGCTTCGGCATGGATTCGGGTGGGGAACTCCAAATGCTGCAGGACAGTGCCGTCCTTGCTGCTGCCGAGGTCGGTCTTGTCGGTGATCCGCACGGTGCAGACGCGCTTGTCGGTCAGGTGTGCGATGTAGACCTGGTAGGGCTTGAGCCAGCCGTTGTTGCGCCACAGCACCGGGATCCGGGACCGGTCCTTCGTCATCCACTCCAGGCCCTGCAGGTCGTGCGCGAGCCGCTTCTGCTCGTCTGCCAGGACTGCGGCGGGTGGGAGGAGTGGTCCGATGCGGTGCTGGACCTGGGCGTCGGTGTAGTGGTCGGTGGTGGTGTCACTGGTCCAGCGGCGGATGGTGCGCTCCGACACCCCCAACGCCTCGGCTGCGGCGGCGGTGTTCAGCCCGCCGGTACGGCGCGGGTAGTGCACGGTCAGGGCAGCACGCACCCGGACCGGGGTCCAGGCCCGGGAGGCCTCCTCGCTGGACTGGCTCGCGGCCATGGAACTGGTCGTGTCAGTCCCATTGTCGTAGGACTGCCTGCGCTCAGCCATGACTACAGGAGGTTGAGCGCGGCGCGCAGGCCATCGTCGATGTCTCGCATCACGTGGGCGGGGATGGCGCCAGAGTCCTTGATGACTTCATCGGGGTAGATCTCGACGATGTCGTCGCACACGATGCTGCCACTGAACCCGGGCACGCGACCGTCCAGGACCACGATGGAGGGCAGCGGGGGCTTCGGAGTCGTGGTCATCCGCACCGCCAGCACACTGTGCAGGTTGCGGTTGCGCTGGTTGTTCGAGACCACCACGAACCACTTCGGGTCGAGATCGCCCAGCTTCGCCAAGTAGATCCGTCCTCGCTGCAAGGGCCAGAGGGCCACTACTGCTCCTCAGCCCAGGCCGGGCGACGACGCCGGGCCACCGACTGGCGTTCGCTCTGCTCGGCGTCGTACTGCTGCGCCACCGCGCGATAGCCCTGCTCCAGCGCCTCTTCCCGCACAGCCTGCATCCCTCGCCGGAAGACCTCCGACATCAACGACGCTTCACTGCGATGCTCGTAGCCCTTCTGGGACCGCAACAACTGCAGATCCCGCAAGTCCGCTGCCGACAACGGCAAGCTCTTGCGCGTCTCGCTCCGCTCCCCCAACTCCATACTCATGCATCAATTATATGCAGCATGAAACTGCATCATTCAAGGGTGTTTAGCGGGGTCGCATGGTGAAGCCGCCGTCGATGACGTTGAAGTCGTCGATCTGCCAGTCATCGACGTAGCGGCGGCTGAGCATCTGTTCGGCGTAGGCCTGGGCGGCCTGGTCGCCGCCGTCGATGTAGGCCTGCTGGAAGTCCTGGGCCTCGTCGGCGGACAGGTCGAAGTAGGTGCGTCGGTCGCGCTTGTAGTCGCCCTGCCCGTAGCCGCGGGGGCCCTGGTTCGCGATCACGTCGATGCGCATCGGCTGGTTGAACATGCCGCTGTCACGTATCTGCCGGGTGGCGGCCTGTCGGCCCCGCTTGGTGTTGGTCATCCGGCGTGCTGAGGCGCGCAGTTTCGCGGCGGTGGCCTCGTTGGGGACCTTGCCCTGGTTCACCCACCTGCGCACGGTGCCCTCGGAGACCTTGAGCCGGCGGGCGGCTTCCTTGATGTTGATGCCCGACTTCGTCGTGTCACTGCGACCCGCCACCGTCTCCAACAGCGAGGTGACTTCGCGCTGGTCATGGATCCCCGGCTCGAGGCCGGCGATCTTGCGACTGGCCACGCGGATCTTGTCCGCGACCGCCGGGGCGGGGTGACGATCCCCGGACAGGTAGCGCTCCAGGGTGCGGCGTGACACCCCGATAAGGCCGGCGGCGGTGCGCAGGTTCAGGCCGGACTTGGTCCGCGGATCCGCCCCGCCGATCGTCAACAGGTGCTCGTGGAGCTCGCGGGCATCCATCTGGTCGGCGTTGAGGGCGGCGGTGTTGCGTCCGGTGAAGAAGTCGAACAGTGACAGTTTCGCGGGGCGGATCCGAGACGGCATCACCGACCACCCCCCACAACCCCGTCAGCACCATCAGTGTGCTCGGGGTTCCAGTCCTTGGTGAGTTGGCCCTTGCCGGACCAGCCGTCACCGGTCAGCCAGGACAGGTGGTCGCGCAGCATCGTGGATCCTTCCCACCGCAGCTTTCCGACACCCCGCCCCAGATCGGACGGGTCGCCCGGCCACGCCGCGACAGGGTCAGGATTGTTGGAGGGGTAGACGATGGTGTCGTTGTCCCAGGCCAGCGGCCACACGCCCTTGGATTCGCCGATCTTGACGACCTTGCGCTGCAGGTTGTTGCGGGCCCTCGCGAGGATCTGCCAGCGCCGTTCCGGAGCGAAGTGGGGCTGCCCGGCGGACTCGTCCGAGCCCATCTGCCCGATCCCGCGGGTGTAGACGGTCTTGAGCTGGTCCAGCAACACCTTCCCCTCCGGCGTGGCCGGGTCCAGGAAGCGGGTGCGGGCGGTCGAGACGGCCTTGTACCAGGTCTCGAAGATCGGCCCGGTCTCGCGCCACACCCACGCCTCCAACACCGGCACGTCATAGCCCAGCTCGCGGGCGTAGGCGATCGTCGTCGACGACCGCCACACCGACTCCCCCATCCGCGCATGCGCCGAGGGGAACAGCGGGGTGGGCATCACCCACGTCAACGGCTCCCGATCCGCCTCGGCGGCGCTGATCCGGCACAAGGCGACGGTGTTGCGGCCAATCACCAGGTCACCGTCGTGGTGGGTGGGCTTGCCGATCCCGAAATGCATCCCACCGCTGATGCCGGACAGGTAGGAGCCGCCCCGGTCGTAGCCGTGCAGGTAGGGCAGGGCCAACTCGTCATCGGTGGGCAGCCGCGACCAGCGGACCTCGTCCTCGACACCCCCCAGTTCCAGCCAGTCGTTCGAGGGGGCGAACAGGACCTGCTGGTCGGCCCACTTCAACGCGGCCAGGTAGTCGTGCATCGTGGTCTGCGGCGACAACTTGAGCGGGAACCCGTAGGCGCGGCAGAACTCGGCCAGCCGCGCCGCCAGCTGGCCGGGGGTCGGGTCCCCCGCCGTGACCGGGTAACCGGTCGGGTCCATCACCGCGAGCTGCGCGACCAGGACCCGCTGGGTGCCGCGGGTCATGCGGGTCCACCGCCCCACAGCGCCCTCGACACCGCCACCGACCTGCCAGCCATCATTGACCGCGGCCTTCACCGCCGCGGTGCCGCGGGTCAGGTCCCGGAACGCGTCCATCGCATCCCGACGATTCAGACCCGGCAACTCATCCAGATCAATGCCCATCTGGGCCAGGACGCCAGACGTCACCCACACCTGCCCGGACTCGGCCCGCGACTTCGTCACCTGCCAGCCCACATGGAAGTGAGCCGCCAGCGCGGCGACATCGCCCCAGTGCCGCAGCTCCCACGGCAACTCCACCTCGGACCCGTCCGGCAAACCGACCCGGTCCACATCAACCACCACCGCCGGCCCCGCGAAGCCACCCTCCGCCACCACACGCGACGCCTTCTCCCCTCCCGTGGCCGGGAGCGCATCGCGGCCGGTGTGGGCCTTGGGGGTGGGGTGGGCTTCGGGGGTGGATTCTGCGGTCTGGGGTGTGTTGTGGGTCGGGTCGGGTTCGGGCTTGGCCGGGGGTGCGGGAGTCTCCTGGTGGGAGGTCTCCGTCGCATCGGCGGGCTGCACAGGAGCAGCGGATACCGCAGGGGTCTCGGTCGGGACCGGGGCCTCCTGGGTCTCGAGTGCGGCGAGGGCTTGGGTGGGGTCGTAGTCGTCGGGGCGGGCTTTCTGGAAGCGGTAGAAGGTGGCGCGGGCGACTTGGGCCATGTCGCGTAGGTCGGTGCTGGAGGCGTCGGTGGTGGCCTCGGTCAGCCACATCGCCTCTCGTAGCCGGGTCACGGCCAGTTCGCGGCGCCAGGTGGTGACTTTGAGGTCGCCAGCGGCAGCGAGCATCGCCCGGGCGGCGGGTCCGGTACGGGCCAGACGGATGCGCGCCTCCCATGCCTTGCGCTCGGCGGGGGTGGCCCACAACCTGACGATGCTGCCCTGGGCGGTGGTGTCGATCGACAGGGTCCCGAGCAGGCCCGAGTCGGCGAGCTCGTCGAGCTGTACGACCAGGTCGGGCGTGGGGGCGATCGGCCCACCAAAGGCAGCCCCACACAACGGGTGCGGATGACAGGTCACCGTCGAGCCGGTGGGTGTGGGGGTGAGGTGGAGCCAGTCGAGCTGCTCGCGAAGCCCGCTGTCGAGACGGGCCATGGATTCGACCAAACGATGCGCCATAACCCCATTAGAACACAAGACCTCTCTTTTGTGTTCTGTTTGTAGAACTTTTGTTGTTTTCCCTTGCCATAGCGGCATCCTGAGAGAAACGATGGCTTGCCCACGTGGAGGGATCTGCACTCCGGAGAGCCTGCGGTCCGGGGATTCTCACCGGATGGCGCGCACCACCGTGATGTCGTCGATCGCCCGACACCTCGCCTCGAGACCGGACCACGGCCACGTCCAGGTCGCCGGTGAACAGCGCGTCGACATCCAGACCGGGATGCGCGTCCAGCCCGTCACTGGCGAGCAGGACCGTGCCGGCGGTGGTGTGCCCGACCAGGGCCTGGCGCGCAGCCGACGGATCACCGCCAGCCACCCAGAAGCCGCCGGGGACATTGCGGTCGGCATCCTCCACCGCCCACAAAGCAGCAGTCGCCTGGTCATAGGCCTCCCCCGGCCCCTGCTGGGCCAGAATCCGGGAGCGCTGGTCGCGTTCGGTCACGGCGATGTGGGCGAGGCGGTCGTCGGTGATGGCCTCGACGGGGCTGGTCCAGATCCGGGCGCCGCCCAGGACGAGCCAGTCGAATCCGTCGGTGGTGGTACGGGCCATGGCGATGGTGGCCGATGCCTCGGTGGTGGCGGAGAAG
>NZ_JBHWOO010000243.1:0-24782 GCF_043424415.1 Luteococcus sp.
TTTGTCGGGAGCGCCCCGGCGGTGGCCTCTGAGCCGCCCGGCATGGGGTGCCTGTGGGGCCCTGGTTGTCGGTTGGGACCCGTAGCGTTCTTCTCAGCAGCAAGGCGCTGCACGCGGGCCTCACCAGCCCGCCGATTCCTTGGAGGTTTCCCATGAGCACCACCATCCAGCCCCAGACCATGACGGTTCTGGTCCTCGACGTCGACGGCACTCTCAGCGAGCAGAGCGTGGAGGTCGTCGACGGGGACACGCAGTCGCTGGCCATCCCCCGCGCCGTCATGGGCCACGGCGCCACGGTGGCCCAGTGCATCGGCGAGATGTTCGACATGGCGGTGTGGTGCGACGAGGACGGCAAGGTCAAGGAGCTGCCGTCCAACCCGGTCGCGACGCTGGCCATCGCCACTGCCATCGGTCTGCCGGGCGACTTCTTGGTCGGACGGATCGTGTTCGTCGCCCATGACGAGCAGGGCCGTCAGGTGTCGGTCACGCGGCAGCAGCACGCCCTGCTTGCCTCTCACGTGGAGGGTGCTGAGGTCATCCACGCGCTGCTCGGCAGCCCCTCGCTGATCATCGGCTAGCCCAACAGCACGGCCCCAACAGCACGGCGCCCCACACGCTGGCGGTCACCAGGATCGTGGCCGCGTCGCCCAGGGCGCCGGTTCACACGTTCACTCGCTGCAGGGCACCCAGCGGCGTCAGGGTAGCCAGCACCGGCACCACCAGGCCGTTCACCACCGGCACCAGCCGCCACCGAGACGCCGGGCTGTACTCCCCCGGCAACCCGTAGGTCCTCGGCCGGGCCGCCACAACCTCTTGTACCGCCCCGCATGGGGTGCTTCGGAGCCAGCGAAACTCCTGCGCGGGCATGCAGGTGGGGGGGGCTGGGCTGGTGCCCGGCCCCCCACCGTCGGGGATCAGCTCGCAACCGGATGGGCAGCGCGGTGGCCGGTGATCTTGTGCCACGCGACGCGGTCGGTCCAGGAGTAGCCCGTGGACACCGAGCACGATGCCTTGTTGACCTTCACGACACTCTCCCACCGGCCGCTGACCTTGACGGCGTCGCCAACTCTGACCGAGTCCGGCCCGTAGGCGATGAACTCTCCCGCCGCGACCCGGCGGTCCCACTCGCCCTGCTCGTAGTCCAGCCGGGCGCGCAGCTGCTCGGCCCGCTCACGGTAGACCTGGGCCGCGCGGCTGGTGGGGTCGCCGACCTTCGCCAAGGAGCGTTCCTGGGCGCGCAGGTCGGCGGCGAGCTTCTCGATCCGATTACCCAACGTGACCTTGCCCACCGGGGCGCTGTTGGCCTCCGCGGCGGCCGCCGCGTGGCGCAGCCCGTCGGCCTTCTGGCGCAGCTCGAAGGCCTTCTCGTGGTTGCTGTTCATCCGCGCGATGTCACGACGGTGACGGCCCTCGGAGTGATGCCCCACCAAGATCGGCTGACCCAGCGGGATGCCGTCCGCGATCCGCTTGGCCGACGACTCCCGGGACTGGGCCTCGCGCTCCGCACGCGCGGCCCGGTCATTGAGGTGCTCGGCACGCTCGGCGGCGCGCTCCCGACGCTGACGCTCGGCCTCGGCCGGGTCCTGGGGGGTGGTGTCCAGATCGACGGCCACGCTGAACCCGGCGGCCTGCAGGCCGCGCACCGTGCCCTCAATCACCGCCCGGCGGGGCTGGTGCCCACGCGATCCCCGGATGTACCAGCCACACGCGCTGCTCCAGCGCCACCCGTGCATCTTCAGCACCTCCGCCGACCCGTCGCCCTTGCTGGTCCCAGCGATGAGGGTCCCGTCCTCGCTGGTGTGGGTGATCGTCAACTCGCTCATGGGGTCCGCCCTTCCGGGGTCAGGGGCGGCTGGTGAGGCCGCCAAGTTCTGAGCAAGACGTTAGACCTCGCCACCCCCGAGAACCCCGTACCACGCACCCCATGCGAGGCGTTTCGGAGGCCCGTTCGATGGAGCCGGATCCTGACACTGTGGGAGGCAGAGTCCTCTGATCAGGGACTCAGGGCAGTCACCTTCTTGGCGCCAAGAACGACTACCCGAGCACAACGAAGAAGGCCTGCCCCAGCCCGGGGCAGGACTGCAAAACCCCCACCCTCCCCACCGGGGAGAAAGGAAACCATCGTGTCCAAGAACACTGGCGCCGACGTCTCCAAGCGCCCTTCGAGCAACCTCCCGGACAAGCCGAGCGCACGCTTTCGGGCTTTCGCCCTCGGCATGACCGTGTTCATCCACTGCGTCACCTTCTACGTGGGCTGGCTTCTCACCGCCTATGTGCCGGACTCTCAGCAGCACCGCCTCATGACCTACCTGATGAGCTACGGGTTCGGTCTGATCGGCACCGCCGCCGGCGGCGCCTGGTGGCAGGAGTACCGCGGCTGACGCGCTCCCAGTTCGTGGTGGGTGGCCATCATTGCGTGGCCTCCCACCACAGGTTCAGGGCGCCGGCACGATCGGGGCCATGACCATGCCGATGAGGCGCAGCAGGTTGGCTACGAGGCCGTCGTCGTCACCGGCCCATTCCAGGAGCTTCTTGGCCTGAACCAGCAGCTTGCGTGCCTTGGAGGGATCCTGGTCGGTGGTAGCCAGATCGATGCGTGCTGCCTTCAGCGCCGGCTCCGCCCTGACGGCCAGTTCTTCAGCCAGTTCTCTTGTGGCCTCGAGCGCCTCATCGAGGTGCGGGGATCTACTCAGACTAGAGGTCGTCGATGCCACCGACGCGGGCGAGCAGACCTTCCCGGGTTCCGTCGTTGACGGGGCCCCACGGGGAGAGGAGGGACTGTTCGTCTCCGTCGCTCAGTACCCAGCCCAGGCTGGGGGTGTTGGTCTCGGGTCTGGACTGCGTAGTGGCTGTGTCCATCGCGACCAGACGTTCGCCGAGGGTGCCGAAGTCGGAGCGGATGCGGGAGGGCACGTCAAGCACGGTAGGTGGCGGGTGTGACGGCGGCTCATGCTCGGCGATCGGCGATGCGGTCCACGGTGTCCCACAGTTCCAAGTCGGTGAAGGTGGCATCGGCGGTGTCCTCGCGGTGCTGGTCGACGGCGTCGAGGATCTCGGCGATGGCGGTGCGGCCGGGCTGCATGAACTTGGCTCCCCAGTCGCCGGTCTCGGCCAGGGCGTCCTCGTCGATCTCGGGGTTGGGGATGCGGGCGGCGAGGTCGAGTTCGCTGTCGGGGTCAAGGTGGAGCTCGGCGAGAACGGCCCAGAGGTCCTGGTCGGTGGCGCGGGTGATCGCGGTGTTGTCGCGGTGACCGGTGATCGCGGTGACCAGGTCGTCGAGGGTGCGGCGTGCCGGGCGGTTGTAGCGGCGGGCGACTGGTCCGGCCCAGGCCAGGGGCTGGTCGAGGCGATCCAGGGCGGATTCCGCGGTCTGGCGGAACTTGGCGATGCGCTTGAGGGTCTTCGGGTCGGTCTCGGTGTCCTCGGCGTCGTCGGCTTGGTCGAGCCAGCTGTCAAGGGCCTCGCTGACCAGGTTGGTGAGGTTCTCGTCGGCGGCGATGGTGGCCCACAGCTTGGCCCAGGCGCCGCGCTGGGCCGGGTCGCGGGGCAGCAGGTTGGCGTGGACCAGGGCCACGACGTCTTCGTCGCTGGTGGTGTCGAGAGCTCCGGCGATCGACGGTTGGGTGGGGATGGCGATGGGCGCGACGCGCCTCCACGGCTCGGTGTTCACGGTGGTCCTTGGCTGGGGGGGTGCAGGCTGGTGGGGCCCGGAAATAAGACTCGGAGGCCTCCCCCATCATCTACGGGGGAACCTCCGGGTCGCCTTGCATGTTCTCAGTGCCTTCATGCTACTGGCTGGAGGGGCTGGTGGCGACCACGACGACCTACTTCGCCGGTGCGGGGCAAGAGTTGAGGCGTTGCCGCAGACGGGCGTTCTCGGCAGGGACGGTCCACAGCCCGTAGCGCGCCTTCACGAGCACGATTTTCACGGCGTAAGTGCAGCGGTAGGCCTTGTTGGGCGGCTCCCAGGAGGCGATGTTCGACTCCTGCTTCTTGCTGTTGAGGCGGCCAGCGACCATCAACAGGTTGTCGGGATCACGGCCGATCGCCTGCTGCATCGCCTCGACGGTGGGCCACTGCTTGGTGGGGGTGAATGTGTCAGGCGCGGCTCCCGTGGTGAACGCATCCTTGCGGGCCACGACATGCTCGGCTTCAGCGTCACTGAGGTCGATGACCTGGCCGCTGTAGGGGTCGTGAATCTTGCCCGCCACGGGGTGGCAGGGGCGCTTGGCGCTCATTGTCAGGTCGAATCCGTCTCGGCGCAGGAGCTGGTCGCGCACGGTGCAGCCGTGGCCGGTCGACGGCCAGCGTCCGCCCGGCAGGAACAGGTTGGGGCTGTAGCCGGTGGCGGCGCTGCGGCCTTTGACCGGGAGCTGGTCGATCAAGGCACGAGCCTGGTCGATCTGCTGCTGGGATGCCAGTACCACCGGTGGGATGTGGCCTTGGCTGGAGCTGGTGACGGGGCCGCAGGCGGTCAGGGCGATCGCCCAGGTGGCGAGCTGCACGCGAGTGGCCATCGTACGCCCGGGGTGGCGAGCTCGTGCAGCACCCAATCGCTCATGCTGGCCCACAGGGAAGCGTGGCGCAGACTGCGGGTCAACAGCAGCAGCTCGCCGCGCAACCTCTGTCCGCTCCCCCACGCTGGGGTCGCTCTCGAGACGCTCGACGAGGCTGGCGTGGCTGTTCTCGTCGCCCATCTCACGCCACCATCGCCAGGCCGGTCGCGTCCGCCGCGCGGCGCGCGTCGTAGCGAGCCTGGTCCAGGGTCTCGAACGCGGCCGAGGACTGCGGGGTCTTCTCGCCGACGGTTTGAGTGACGTACCAGCCGACGCGGGATACGCGGCCGCCGGCGGGAACGCAGGCCTGATAGATCTCGCGGTCGCCGAGGCCGAAGTAGTGCACGCGCAGGGTGGTCGCTCCGGCGTTGAGGGTGGTGTGCGCGAAGGTGTTGTCGATCAACCAGGCCGCGAAGTCGTGCTCGTTCATGTCGATCTCCTCGAGATGGGTGGGGTGGACCCACCCAGAATGTCCATGCCCCCGTCCACTGGTGGGGCTGTGGGGACATGGCTGTCGGATGCCTCACCCGCGCCGGCCTGCGCAAGCCTGCTGGACGGCGATGATCACGTCGGCCTGGATCTGGGTGGGCAGGTGGCGCCAGGCGAGCCAGCACACGAGCAGCCCGAGGGCTGGGGAGACCAGGCAGCGCTCGACCAGACCGTTGACCTCGAACAGAGGTAGCCCGAACCGGGCCGGCCGCAGCAGCCAGAGAATCGGGACCGGGATAAGTTCGACAGTGACCGCGTCGCCCAGGATGTGCACCGCCATGCCGCCGGCCACGATCCACGGCAACAGCGCCACCAGCTGCGGCAGCGGGTGGTGGACGTACCAGTAGGCCAGGCCCAACGAGCAGACGAGGTTTGCCAAACCACTGCTGCCGCGCCGCATCACCGTCATCTTCAACGTCGCGCCGACGAGCATGGCCAACGGCATCACGCCGATCAGGAACGGCACCAGGCGCACCACCCACAGCGGCGCCTGCAGCGCAGCCGCGATGTCGCGACCGAGCACGGCTACCACGGCGGTGAAGTGCACCAACAACCACGTCAACAGCCAGCCCACTGCTGGGGCGAGCACCAAGTCGTGGGTCGCCCAGCGGTGCCCTCGCGGCAGGTGGCGTAGCGGCTCGGTGAGTAGACCTGAGACCGGCCCCCACATGATCGTCGGGCTCGCCGAGGCATGGTCCCAGTCGGGGATCACTGCGGCACCGGCCCACAGTGCCACGTACAGCACCTGCTCCAGGGGCCGCTCCAACGGTGTCATCGACACCGTGACCAGCCCGGCCACCAGCCCAGTGGCAGCATGCGAATGTCCCATCACGACATCCCAACGCCGCGAACAGCCTGATCGGTGACCGGCCGGGCATGAACGAAGCCGGCCGTCGCGGTTTCGGTTCGCGACGGCCGGCTTGTGAGGTCAGGGCCGCGGGGGGAGTCGGCACCATCCGTTACGTCCACCCCGCAGCGGAGATCATCGTAGAGGATGACCTCGCCAACGACTACCCCGACGTCGTCGGCACGTATTTGTCGAGCCGCTCCAGCACCCCGGCCAGCCAGCCCAGAGCCCGGTCTTGGTCGACGATCTGCACCGCGCCCAGGCCGCTCACGATCGTCCACTGTTCATCGGACAGCGTTCCGTCGGCCAGCACGTACACGTTGCGCCGAGACGGCAGGCTCACGTCGAGATCAGCCAGCGCTGCAGCGCTGACCACGACGGCCACGGCCGAGTCCCAGCATTCCTGCAGTGTCGCCGCATCGACCCACACCAGGCCGGGCATGCCCAGCGGCGTGTGGCCGCCCGCGAACCCGACGGCCTGCGTGATCTTCTCCGGCCGCTCCCACACCCAGGCGGCCGTGTCGTAGCCCGGGATCCGCTGGGCCGCGGCCGCGGCCAGCGCGTCCAGCGCGTCACGCAGCCGGCTGCTGGCCCACTGCGGCGCCAGCGCGCATTCGCCCATCGCCGAGTGCGCGGCCTTCAGCACATCGACGGGCTCGTAGGGCGCCTCCACCGGCGTGAACACGTAGGTCGGGGACTCCTGCGACAGCTTCACGACCTCGGCCGTGTCCAGCCGCCCCGCACGCCCCAGGGCCTGCTCGCTGGCGATGTTCGCCGCCCGTAGCGCAGCGCCCACCAGGGCGGCCGTGGACTGCTCGTCGGTGCCGGCGCGCTTGGCCAGATGCCAGTCGCGCATCGCGGTGACCAGCAGGTCGATGTGGTCGATGGGCAGGATCATCAGGTGTCCCTTCAGGCCGCGGGCTGGTGAGACCCGCAATCGGTGATGCAGCCAGTCAATCCGGCGCGAACCAGATCGTGCACGAGCTGTGGGGACATCCGCACCCAAGAGTGATCCGAGCAGGGCTCGGCCCCGCTGCCAGGGGTGAGAGCAGCAGGGCCGAGGAACCAGGATGGACCGGTCAGTCGTCGTCTCGATCACGCCGGCGCTCCCGGCGTCGGGCGTGGACGATGGCGACCAGCGGAGAAAGGGCCATGGCCAGCACCCCGAGCGCGATGAGTAGGCGAGTGCCGTCGAGGCCGGCGCCGCGGCAGCCGGGCAGTGCCAGCAGTGGGTGGGCAACGAGGACCTGGTGTTCGACCAGCCACGTGGGGATGCTGGCGAAGATGCGCGGCAGGGCGGCCAGGAACAGCGAGAGGGCGATCATGCCGCCGAACATCAACGCCATCATCTCGCCGAGGGTCTCTCCGCCGAGCTGTTGGCGGAAGCTGGTGTCGTTCTGGGTCATGGGTCACTCCTCGTAGTCGAGCGGTCGGCGGATGGTGATGGTGACTCCGAAGCCGAGGGACAGCAGGCCCTCTTCGTCGGCGTCGTCGCGCCAGGGGATGGCGATGCCGTCGTCGAAGTCGTCGTCGGGTTCCTCGTCGACGACGCCCCAGTGGTCGTCCTCGGGGTCGATCAGCACGAGGTCGCCCACCTGGACGTTGCGGGCGCTGGTGTCCTGGGCGGGTCCGTAGCCCTCGAACTCGTCGACGACGTCGTCCGTCGTGTTCTCGAACTCGTCGGCTGGTGCTTCCCGGTCGGAGACGTGACTGACCGTGACGGGGCTGGTGCGCCGGCGGCCGGTGTACTCGGCGCCGATGCCCAAGATCGCCGAGGGCGACGAGCGCCGGCGGGCCTCGGCGGCTTGCTCCTCGGTGAACTCCACGGTGGCCTCGCGCCACTCCGGGATCTCGTCGACCTCTCGCCACGGCGCCTCCACGAAGTCGTCGTAGGACGGCGGTTTGGGTTCCTGGCCCTCCTCGCAGTCGAGGTCGTCGAGCACCGGCGGGTCGATCACCAGCAGCTTGTGGCGGCGCTCGGCCGGCACAAGCCGCTCCAGCAGTTCCATTTGCTCGGGGTCACCGCCGGCCTTGCGCGGGTCGGGAGCGCGGTAGGACTGGACCTCGACGGGGTTGCCTTCTGCGTTGAGGGTGGTGCCGCGGCCGACCTTGCTGCTGGGGATGCCGATGCCGATCGACACGTCGCCCCACATCATCTGGGCGCCCTGGGGGGAGAGCTTGCCCATGGAGATGCGGCAGCGGAAGTTGTCGCGGCTCTCGCCCTTGCCGAACAGTTCGACGTCGGGTCGCTGGAGGGAGACAAGCATGTGGACGCGGCTGGTACGGCCCTTGCGGGCGATGGAGTCGAACTCGTCGAAGATGGGGCACTTGGTGGGCATGCCCTTGACCTTGGTGCGGGCGTATTCGAGGGTGATGGCTGCGCGCATGTCGGCCCACTCGTCGATGAAGACCATGAGGGGCTCGAAGTCCTCTTCGCGGGCAAGGCCTCCGATGATGAGGTTGTAGCGCTCCTCCATGACCTGCCAGGCGCGATGGATGACGGCCATCTGCTCGGTGGTGGAAGTGGCAACGATCTGGACGTTGGGGTAGGCGCGGAAGCCGAGGAACTCGATGCCCTTGCCGTCGGCGACCCAGATGGGCCAGCCGTACTGGGCGACGGTCTCGAGGATGTTGTGTTCGGTGGAGGTCTTGCCCGAGCCGGTGGGGCCGATGCACAGGAAGTGTGGGTCTCGGGCCGGAACCCATTCGACCTGGTTGCCGTCCTCGTCGTCGGCGTAGGGGATGCGGACCTGACGGTAGGTCTTGAGGGGATCCTTGGTGGGGTCGACGGTGATGGGCTGGATCCATAGGTTGCTGGGGAACTCGGGGCGCAGAGAGAACACGACGGTGTCTTGTTCGGTGTCCCACTTGGCGCGCCACCGGCCGGGCAGGGATGCGGAGATGGCGCGGGTGATGCGGTTCTGGTAGCCGCGGGCGGCGAGCTTGTGGGCGGCCTTGTGGCTGACCTCGATTCGGGTGGGGTTGCCCTGATCGTCGGTGAGGATCTTGTCGACGTTTGCGGTGGGGATCAGGTCGGTGACCAGGGTTTCGGTGCGCTGCTGCTGGGCAGAGGTGACGGCGGCCTTGTCGAGGTTGCGGACCAGGACCAGGCGGCAGTGCTCGCGGTTGAGGGTCTTGACCTTGAAGGCGAGTCCGGTGCGGGCGCCGAGGGTGTCGGTGATCGTCTGGGTGAACTTTGGGTCGGCGTCGTTGAGGGAGGCGTCGTAGTCGACGGTGATGCGTTCGGGGATGGTGCCCCATCGGCTGTCCCAGCGGGTGATCTTCACGCCGTGCAGGTTCTTGCCCAGGATGCCGGTCAGGGCGCTGGTGCAGCGGTCGGAGATCTGGGTGCGCTGGGAGGTGACGCGACCGCGGAAGAAGGTGGTGCCGGCGAGGAAGGCGCAGCCGCCGGTGATGGCCCAGGTGGTTGTGTGGCCGGCGCCGAGCAGGGGGGCTCCTGCGTAGCCGACGGTGCCCATGCCCGCGTAGAGGATCGAGTCGCGCAGGTAGCTGTAGTGGTGCATGGCGGGGCGTGTGACCTCGGCGGGGGTGGTGACTGCGGGCATGGTGGCTGTGCGGGCTGGCCTGGTAGCCGTCGGCATGGCTGGTCCTTTCACTGACTACCTACCAACGCCGTGGAAGGCCTGATTGGTGACCAGCCCCGGGCGCCCCAGGTGCTTTGACTCTGCCCTTGTGACCATCCAAGCCAGGAGACCCCGTCTCCGATCTGGCGTTACAACATCAGCAGAACAACGTTGTGGCGTTGCAACGCGATAGCCCCTTGACAAGGTGGTGTAAACTTGGCCTCGTCTTAAGGGTTCTCGGAGAGGTTCTGAAAAGACGAGGCCAAGTTTAACCTTGTCGCTGAGATGTTGCCCTACCCGCAGATCGAAACACGTTCGGCTACTCTCCGGCCTCCCACGACACCGCACCGGGAGCGCTCTGGACAGCGCGTGGACCAGTCCCCCAGGAGGAGCTCGCGATGTTCGTGGACGAGGCCGTTCTGCTGCTACCACCGCGGGACGCCTACCTGCAGCTGAGGGCGGCGATCGACGCGGAGCCAGAGCTGCCCGCCTCTTGGTACGCGCGGTGGTGGGCCAGTGACACCCAGGTCCTGCTCGGTGACCTTGACCTGGCGATCGCGGAGTATCCGCCCGCCCGCGGTGGGGCGGGCCACGTTGCAGGTCGAGCGGTTGCTCAGCTTGAAGGCCGCTGCCGGCCAGCCCTACAGCGCCGTCGACCTGCTTGCCGGGGCCGGGCCGAGGATCA
Source organism: Luteococcus sp. (assembly GCF_043424415.1). Taxonomy (NCBI): domain Bacteria; kingdom Bacillati; phylum Actinomycetota; class Actinomycetes; order Propionibacteriales; family Propionibacteriaceae; genus Luteococcus; species Luteococcus sp. The sequence continues at coordinate 10,162 of NZ_JBHWOO010000243.1, forward strand.
CCACCTTCGGGCGGGAGCACTTCGACCTCGCGCTGCAGACGGCGGCCGCGGTGACCGAGGCCACGGCCCTCGCCGAGCGGATCAAGCTGCTGCAGCAGTGGGCTGACGCGGCGCCTCGGGCGCCCTACCCGGTGTTCATCGGCTCGGGTGCGTCGTGGCGGGCAGGCCATCAGGTGAGCTTGGAGCAGTACCACTTCGCCCAGGTGCCAGCCTGTCTGGCGGCCGGGCAACAGCTGACTCGCACGGCCGAGAACGTGGTTCGCGAGGAGGTGGGCATCCCCGGGGTCGGGCAGGGCTGGTTGAGCGAGACCAAGCTGGTCGTCGAGATCCGGGATGCCTTGCCAGAACTCGAGGTTCAGCAGCATGCCAGCCCGCCATGGCTGGGCCGCCAGCACCTCGACGTCTACCTGCCCGAGCTCCATCTTGCCCTGGAGTACCAAGGCCTGCAGCACGACCATCCGGTGGCCTTCTTCGGGGGCGAGCAGGACTTCGCGGCCACCCAGCGGCGTGACGCCCGCAAGCGCCAGCTGTGCCGCCGTCACGGCATCCGGCTGATCTACGTGCGCGCAGGATACGACCTCGACGAGCTGCTCAACCAGATTCGGCGCTGAGCCGTCGACGACCCTGCTGGGCGTTCCCAGTATACGGCGGGCAACATGCACATCACCCCTTGCCCCACCCCTGACAAGGGGTGATGCGTTCGGGCAAGGGGTGATGTGAAGGGTCGTGGTCAGGCTGGGCGGTAGCGGATCTCGACGCGCCGGTTCTGTGCACGGCCCTGCTCGGTGGTGTTGGGGGCAACAGGGTCAGCCTCGGCCCGACCCTCCACGGCAACACTCTTGCCAGGTATCTGGCCGAGGGCTGTGGCCACCGCCTGGGCGCGCTGCTGGGACAGCTCGAGGCCGTGGGCGTGGCTGCCCAAGTTGTCGGTGTAGCCGACAACCTGCAGGGTGCCGGGGCCGGTGGTCCGCAGTCGTCCGGCCAGCTGCGCGAGGCGCTGGCGGGCGGCTGTAGTGAGCTCGGCGGAGTCCTTCGTGAAAGCGATATTGGCATCGACGGTGACGTCGACGGCCTGGCCCGAGGACGAGACCGTGGCGGTGTGCTGCGGATCGCTGGTCACCGCGCGCAGGTCGTAGGTGTGGGCGATCAGGGCGGCGGTGTTCGGTCTCGGGGTCGGGGTGTCGGCCTGGGCTGCCGGCAGGCTGCTGGCCACAGCCAGGAGCACCGCGGCACCGACGGCGAGGTCAGCGGACCGGGACATTGGTGATCGTCCCGAAGTGGGGGGCCTGCACGTTGAGGCTCGTGAGGTTGGTCGGGATCTCGGCGTAGGTGCACGAGACCGTGATGGTGTCCCCGGCCGCGATGGAGGTCGGGAAGGAGGGGCTGCACACGGCACTGGAGGATGCCTGGTCGGTGGTGGCGGGCATGAACAGCTTCTGGCCAGCCGGGTCGATCAGGCCAATGCCGTTCATGGATCCCTTGGCCTGCGAGATCGAGTCGTTCGGGTCCGACAGCAGATCCCGACTGGACGTCACATCACCACCAGCCTTGTCGACGATCAGCTCGGCCGACAGCACCACCGTCGAGCCCGAGCGTTGCAGCGGCTGGAGCTTGAGGGTGAACTGGTTGCCGGCCGACGTCGCACTGCGGGAGGCCACGACGTCGTCGTTGGCCCTGTCCACCGCCGAGCTCGTGGCGCTCCCGGCGCCGGTGGGGCTGGTGCTGGGCTGGGTGGTGCCCGTCGTGCTGGCTGTGGGAGGGCTGCTGGCGGGGGTGGACGTCGTGGCACAGCCGCTCAGGGCGAGCAGGGTGAGGGTTGCCGCGGCGGAGGCGGCGATCAGGCGGTTCATGGGGCACATCCCACCAGCCCTACGGCGTCTATGGCACGCGACCGTGGGGACGGGCAGGTCCGGTGAGGGGTTCATGCGGCTCCCGTGGACAGTGCGGTGCACTCGGGGTGGCATGTCCGGCAGGGGTGGTTACGGATCTGCCGGGTGGCGCTGTCGCAGTGGCCACACCAGGCAGTGGTGGTGTGGGTGGCAGCGTGGCGGGTTATGACGTCGAGGCAGTCGGGGCAGTCGGCGGAGCTGTCACCGGCGGGGTGACAGGCTGGGCAGCGGTGCAGACCCAGGCCGTGGTCGATCCAGCGGTCGTCACAGGCGCCGCACCAAGGCAGCCTGCCCGAGGGGCCCTCAACGGGCTCTGCGAGGCCTTCGAGGCGGGCGATGAGTAGCCGGCCGGGCATTCGCACGCCTTCGGTGTTGCCGCACAGCAGGTGACGCAGCGCGTCGGGGCTGTGGCCCTGGACCAGGCGCTGGTTGACCAGCGTGTGCACCGCGCTGCGGTCGCGACGGCTCAGCATCGGCCAGGTGCGCAGGACCGAGCCCATCACTTGGCCGGTGTGGGGGTGTTCGACGCTGTCGTCCCTCCCTCCCGTGGACGTGGCGGGCTGTTCGGGTGGGGTGCTGGCGTGTGGGGGGTAGGGGGGAGGGAAAAGAAGATCTTTTCTTTCCTTATGAGCGCCCGCAATTGCGGCCACCCCCCTGCCTTGGTCAGGTTGGTCATCGTTGCTTGTCGCACCGGTGGCTGCAATTGCGACCGTCGGTTGCCCGGTGGCTGCAATTGCGTTCCCCGGTGCGACAAGGTCAGTTGCTTGGTCGCGTCGAATCGCGGTCGAGTTGTCCACAGATCCGCTCTGCCCTGATGGGATGGCCACACGCTTGCGGGGGCGGCGCGAGACGCGACTGGAGACTTGGATGGGCACGTTGCCCAGGCCGGGGCTGCACTCGATCAGACATCCCTTGCCGTGCACCTCGCGGATGTAGGTGATGTCCTCAGGGTCGAAGGGATGGTCCTGGGCGAGGTAGTAGCGAGTCCTCCACTGGCCTCGGGCATCGGCCCAGCGGACACGGGCCACCAACCCGAGTTCCAAAAGTTCGGCTAATGCTCCAGACCAGGCGTCGCGGCCCTCCTTGTGGGTGCGCTGCATCTGCCGGATCGAGAACTCCTCGCCGTCACGCAGCATCGCCATGTAGGCGAAAAGTCCCAGCGCCAGTCCGCTGTAGATCTCGGCGGCAAGGTCAGCGTGGAACTGGATGGGCATGCGCCGACCCCGCTTCAGCCGGGCGAAGTCACTGGGGCCCGCGGTGGTGGCGGACGTCAGAGGGGTGGTCATCGCGTCCTCGTTCCCCGCGACGCGAGGCGTGCCGCCAGGTGCTTGGGCACATCAAGTCCCAAGGACTCGTAGACCATCACGGTCGCGACCTCCGCCGGGCTCGACAGCCCCAGCCGCTCGGCTTCCGACCACAGCTGCTCGCCCACCTGCTTCGACACGCGCACCGTCAGCTCCTTGCGTTCGCCGTAGCCCGGGCGCCCCCGGTGTCGTACCTCGTTGCCCTCGCGCATTTCCTGCCCTCCTTGACCTGCGCGGGCCCGCAACTGCACGGACCCGTTCACGTCCCAACGCCACCGACGGGTCGATCGGTGACCATCCCACCGCGACTATGACTTCTGGCATGTCACCGATCGGCCGCTGTGCGGCGTTGGTGCATAGCAACCACCACCCAGGAGGGACAGCCATCGACACCGTCAGCGCCGCCGCCTGGCGCGCCCACAGCCCTATGCCAGCCACCGCCCCGGCCACCACCGGGGCATGCGGCTGCTGCGGCGGCCTCGGCGACCTGTGGCCCGCCCGAGAAGCCATCAGCCGCAACTTCACGGCCTACGACCAGTGGACCCACCCCGCACAGCCCTGGCTGTGCGCCGCCTGCACCTGGACCTTCACCGACCGCGATCTGCGCACCCTGCCCCACCTGATCACCACGCCCCACCAGATCCGATCCCTCACCACCGCCGACGCCTTCCACCTGCTCGCCGCCGGCCCCCTGGGACCGCACCAAGCCGTCGTGATCCCCCTGCGCCCCGGCCGACGCCACCTGCTGCCCACCGCCCGCTGGGCCCACGTCTGCACCGACACCGGTTGCTTGCCCTGGCCCCCCGCCGACGCGCACCTGCTGACCACCTACGCCTGGCTGCGCCGCTTGGGCTTCTCCCCTACCGACATCGCCAACCCGGCCCCCGCCTACCCCACTCTGCGCCGCCACCCCGCACCCGAGCGCGGCCGCATCCTCGCGACATGGCAGCACCTCGACCCGTGGCGCAGCCCCGACTCTCCCTGGCTCCCACTAGCCAGCTGCATCACCAAGGAGGAAGCCCGGTGACCGACCTCACCACATCCGCTCTCTACCCCGTCACCAGCACCGGGACTCCCGGCACCCACTTGGTTGCCTCCAGCCCTGAGCTGCCCGGCACCCACCCCGACCGACTACCGCCCGCGACGCTGTGCGGCCAGGTGCCGGCAACGCGCGCCTCCCAGACCGGCACCGGCGACATCGACTGCCCTCGCTGCCTCGAACGCTCCACCGCCTTCATGGCCCTCCCCGGATGGATCTGCTGACCATGACCGTCAACCAGCTCACGACCACACCTCACCCCACCAGCCGGTGGCTGGCCACCGCCTGCTTGCAGCCCCTCGAAGGTCCCGCCGGCGTCGCCGAGCGCCTCCTGCTGCTGGTCCACTACGGCATCGACTGGCAAAACGGCTGGGTCTCCAGCTACCGCGAGCGATACTGGGACCACCTGCTGCCCGACCGCATCTGGTGCGCCACCTTCCAGGCGCCTACGTTGCGCCGCTGGTGGCGCGAGGTGGCCCAAGACCTCGGCTCCGCACCCCGCAATCCAGCCGAGCGCGCCGAGCTCGAGGCTCTACTGCGCCACGACGCCACCCCCGTGCTGCAGGTGATGCGGGGCGAGACCGAGGCCCTGCTGCTACGCACCCGCATCGTCACCGACGCCGTGCGCGAAGAGCGCCAAACCCATCAGGCCGCCGCTCGTCAAAGGGTGCCCGCATGAGCAGCACCATCACTTGGTCCGGAACTCTGACCGCGTTGTCATCGATCAGCCAAGGCGGGGAGTCGCGCGGCCTGTCGACCATGCTGCGCCGCGAGCAGATCTTCGACCCCGACAGCGGTGTCCTCGTGCCGGTGCCGATCATCTCCGGCAACTCGTTCCGCGGGATCCTTCGCCGCATCGGCGAGGACCAGCTGCGCGACGTGCTCGACTACGACGGCAAGCTGTCTGCCGCCGCCGCACACGCCCTGCGAGGCGGCGGCACCCTGGCCAAAGTCAACGGCGAGCCACTCTCCGGATCCCGCCTGGCCACCTTGCGTCGCCTGGTCCCCCAGATCGGCGTCTTCGGCGCCGCCGGGGGCGGCCGCATCATCGAGGGCTGCCTGCAGGTCGGCAAGGTCGTCCCTCACCTGCGTGAGACCCGCCACATCACCGGCGTCAACAGCACCCGCAGCTCCTTCGACGCCGCTCAGATCGAGACCTACACTCGCGTCGACGACAGCCTGGGCCACTCCTTCGTCGCCGTGGACACGGCCACCGGCCAAGACCCGACCAGCCAGCAGATGCTCTATCGGATCGAGACCTACCCGGCCGGCACCACCTTCAGCACCTGGCTGTCTTTGACCCGTCCCACCGACCTCGAGATCGCCTTCTTCGTCGACATCCTGGACACCTTCGCCGCCTCCGGAGCCTTGGGCGGCCGCAAGGCGATCGGCTTGGGCCGCGTCCGCACCGACCTGACCTGCACTGCCGAACTGCCCGACATCGACTGGCGCGCCCTGGTCGCCGCCGGCCGCGACCAAGCACTCGCAGCACTGGAGGACCTCGCATGAGCCACTTCCCAGCCTTCACCTTCCAGCCACTGCGCATCACCGCCCACTTGGCCTCCGGATTCGCGAGCGCCAACCCCTGGGGCATCGCCCTGGACGGCCTCTTGGCCAGCGAGCTGCGCGGCGTCCAGAAGGCCCTGCTCACCGGACTCGGCCACCAGACCGTCGGCGCCATGGACAGCGACGACCCGCCCGACCTGCGCCTGCCCCTGGCACGCTGTGCTCTCAGCCCCACCTGGCACTGGGCCGCCACCTGCAGCCAGCCCAGCCACCCCGGCATTCGACCCGAGGTCCACACCTGGACCGCCCGTGTTGACGCACGCCACCTCGAACAGACCACCAGCTACCTGCCCAAGACCGTCTCCGACCGTCAAGGCCGATACAAGGCCCACCGCATGCACGTGCTGGTCACCCCCGCCACCAGCCTCACCTGGCAGGCCGTCGGCGACATCGACGCGATCTCGGACCTGCTCGACGGGATCAGCGCCATCGGCAAGAAGCGCTCCCAGGGCGAAGGTCACGTCCTGACCTGGGAGGTGGTCACCGCCGACGTCGACGAGTTCACCGCCGCCCACTGCCACCCCGACGGAACCCTCGGCCGACCCACGCCCATCGAGTGCCTCGAAGCACACCCCGAGCTACGCACGCAACTGGGCATGACCGGCCTGCGACCACCCACCATGCACCCGTCCCGTCGCGCCCAGGCATACCTGCCCCAGGCCAGGTGGGCCACATGAGCAGCAACATCACCATCAACCCAGGACTCGACCTCGAAGCCCTGCGGATGTTGCGCACCCCGCGTCACGACGAGCAAGCCCTGCTGCGGCGCATCGAACAGCACTACAGCATCCATGCCGGCTACCTGCCCATCTCCGGCGGCAAGGACTCTGCCGTCGTCGCGCACCTGGCACGCCAGGTAGACCCCGACATCCCCATGGTGTTCTTCGACTCCGGCCTGGAGTTTCCCGAGACCTACGCCTACCTCGCCCACCTCGTTGAAGCCTGGGGTATCAACCTGCACATCGAGCGCTCCCGAGTGCCGTTGCTGACCGTGCTGGCCAGCAACGGGTCTTGGGATCACCGCGCTCCCCTGTCGCCGGTGAGGACCGATCTGCACGAGCTGCTGATCACCGAGCCCGCTGCCAGGGCACACGAGCAGTTCGGCGCTGGCGAGCTGTGGGGCGTACGCGCCGATGAGGCCGCCGGACGCAACACGCTGTACGCCAGGGCCCTGGGCGACGAGGTCCGTCGTTCCTGCAACGGCTGCTGCAGCACTCCGCGGCAGCGGCGTCAGACCCACGGGGGGATTATCCGCCGTGTCGATGGCACCGTGGCCTACGGCCCTGTGTGGAACTTCAGCACCGACGACATCGCCTGCTACGCCGCCCGGCACGCTATGCCTCTGAACCCGGTCTACGCCAAGCTGCAGTGCCTCGGCGTCCCCAAGCAGGCGCAGAGACTCAGTCACGTCCTGGACGGCTCCAAGCTCGAGGAGGGCCGCGCGACGTGGCTGCGCTTGGGTTGGCCGCAGCTGTTCGACGAGCTCGCCGAGGTACTCCCCCGCCTGCGCGAGTACGTTTGAGGGCCGCGCGACGCAGCCCTGCGTCATGCCCAGGGCACGAACCGCCAGACCGCGGCACGAGCGGCGCACAGTGCGGACCGGGTGCACGACGCGCTGGCGACGGCGAGCGCGCTCGCCGCGCCGGCTCTCGGTGTGGGCGGCCCGGCACTCGGTGCAGCGGCAGGCCAGGCGGCGGTAGCGGCTCTCGCTGCCCGGCAGGCCCGGGTGACGCGACGGCTCAGCGACGACATCCACGACCTCGTGGTCGGCGATCACGCGGATCGCGTCGTCGACGGTGCTCAGGCCGGCCTTGAGCATGGCGGCGCGCTGGACGGTCGTGGTGCCGGCGTAGTAACCCTCGGCGCGGGACTCCAGTGCCTGGGTGAGGCACTGGGAGCGCAGCGGGCAGGTGACGCAGAGCTGGCTCATATCGTCGGGGACGAAGGCCTGTTCGACGTCGGGGGTCCAGTCGAAGTCGTCGTTGCCGCAGGCGGCGACGGGCGTAGGGGTCGCGCAAAGGGTCATAGTGGTGCACTTCCTGTGCTTCTGCGGGCGGTTGGTGAGGCCGCCAAAGGTGGGAAACTCAAGCCGGGGGGCTTGATGGCTTCCAGTCTGTGCCGTGGAGATGTCGAAGTCAACACGACACGACGTGTAATGAATCACTACACGAGATGAGGAGTGTTCCGGTGCTGTTGTTGACCACGACCGACGCCCAGCCACCCGAGCACTTGGTGGCTGCGGCCGCGGCTGGTTTGCTGGACATCTCCCCCGCCGGCATTGCCAAACTCGCGGCCGCCGGCATCCTTGAGCCCGACCGCAGCCGCTTCCGCCGCGTCGACGTCGAAGCACTGGCCGCTCTTCCCCAGCTTCGGGTCACAGGCGGCGAGATCCTCGTGCTGCGGCTCGACGGTGGGGACCCTTCCACTGGGGGCGTACATCTCGACATGACCGACCAGGAGCTCACCGCCGCAGCGCTACAAGGTTGGCGGGGAGACGTCCAGCGGATGACTGCGTGCCCGCTGCTCGTGGTCACCGTGGCCACCATCCCGATCGCTGTTTTCCGTATCACCGGCTTGGCTGGCACGACACCGGCGGCAAGTCGCACTGTGGCCAACCGGGAGCGGCATCGTCTCGACGGCGTGCTGTTGGGGCGCCGTGGCCAGGAGGTGGTAGCTGGTGAGGCCGAGGAGCGGGCGTGGGTCGAGCTGGTGTTGGGCTCGCGGGTGGTGTCGCGTTCGGCGGGGCCGGTGGCCTACGTGGGTGGGTCAGGTGAGCAGGGCGGCGGCGAGGAAGCCGAGGGCGATGCTGGGGCCGAAGGCGAAGCGACGGTGGATGTCGCGGTGCTTGGCGACGGTAGCCAGGGCGTGTAGGCAGCCGAGTGCTGCGGCGATGATCACCGCGGTGATGGTGGCGGCGGGATGGATCCAGGCCAGGGGGATGGCGAGGGCGCCGGCGAGCTTGACGTCGCCGAGGCCGAGGCCGCCGAGGATCGCGCAGAGCAGGTAGAAGCCGGCGACGGCTGCGGCTGCGGCAGCAGTGACGGCGAGGTGGGTCCAGGCGCCAGTGGTGCCGGCCAGGGCGAGGACCACTCCCCCGCCGAGAAGGGCGAGGGTGGCGGTGAGCCGGTTGGGGATGCGCTGCTCGGTGAGGTCGTGGGCGAGCACTGGTGTGACCGCGGTGGCGATGAGCGCGGTCAGGGCAGCGTGGGGGCCGCTGCCGTGCTGGTGGAGGGCCAGAAGGCACAGCAGCGCCGCTCCTAGGGCTTCGAGAGCGCGCAGGGAGCGGCGCTGGGGTGCGTCGTGCAGGAGCCATGCGGCCAGGAGGCCGCTGGTGGTCGCCGCGAGGGCCGTGGGGGTCACTTGGTGGTGGGCTGGTCCGCGGTGCGGCCGGTGTACTTGCCCAGGCTCGCGGTGCTCTTGTCGATGCGGACCTGGCCGGTGATGCCGCCGGCGAGGATCTCGGGGGCGAAACTGTAGTAGGCAGGGTTCTTCTCGACGTCGCGCACGACGGTCTTGGTGGCGCGGTACTGGTCGGGGGTCATGCGGCGGGGCTGGTCGTTCATGGTGTGTCTCCTGGTCGTGGGTCAGTTGTCGGTGCCGGGGGTGTCTTCGGCTGCGGGGTCGACGAGTTGGATGAGGACTCGTTCGCCGCGGCTGCCGTCGGGGCGAACGAAGGTGGCCTTGTGGACGTCGGCGACCTCGAGGTGCATACCTCGGGGCAGCAGGTGGCCGTTGGACTTGCTCTTGCCCGGTTCGCCGATGAACATGCCTCGGCGGGTGTGGATCTCCACGGCCACGGTACGCGGGCTGGTGTTGTCGGAGATCTCGTAGAGGTTGTGCGAGCCGGCCGTGAACTGGTCGAAGTCGACGCTGGTGCCCTCGGGCATGTAGCTCTTCACGAAGCTCTCGACGTTGCTGGAGTTGATGTAGCTGGGCATCTCCAGGTTCATGTAGACGCGGTGGCCTCGGTCGTTGACGCCCTCGTAGTCCTGGATCATGCCGTCGATGGTGCGGATGTGGGTGATCTGCTGCGGGGAGAGGGCGTCGATGTCGCCCTTGCTCTCGGCGAGACTGCCGTTTAGGTCGTTCCAGACCTGGGGGTTGCCGGTCATCGCTCGCATGGCCCGCTCCTGCTGTTCGGTGTGCCAGGAGCTGACTTCCTTCTCGGCGTGGAGGCGCTCCAGGCGCTGTCGCTTGCTCATGGGTGTGCGCAGAGCATCAGGGTCGAGGAGTCGGCGGTCCTTCTTGGGGTGGCCGAGGGGGCTGGTGGTGTCTCGCGGGAAGATGCGCGCGGCGTCCTTCTGCTCCCTGGTGCCGCTGCTGTAGGACTCGGTCATGCGATCGAGACCCTGCAGGCCCCGGCGGTTCTCGATGTTCGCCACGGCGGTCTGGACGTCGACCACGTCAGCGATCTTCGCATGTCGGCTGCCAGCGCGCTGGTCGACCTGAATGACCGCGTGCTCGCTGTACTTGCGTCGTCCCATGATGCTCTCCTGTGTGGTGGTGCCAGTCCGCGTGGCTGCTGTTCTGATCTCCAACGCTCCTCCAGTGGGGTTTGGTGACCACAGCTGTGCTGCATGGTTGACAGCGAGTGCCGTGCTGGCTGCTGGCCCCATGGTCTCGCGCGTCGTGACGCCCAGGGCGACTGGATGTCCCCACAACGCCTCACGATCACCAGCGTTCTAACGTTGCAACATCATCCGGCGAACGATTATTCCCCGTAGTTGTGCAGCTATAACGTTCCAACGTTGGAGCGTTTCAAGGCTCTTGCGTGTGTTGTTGTAACGCCGATACCGCCGTGGGGACAGCCCGCCCCTACGCGGTGGCCGGCCCCGGGGAACGGTGGCCACTCCTACTGCTACTCCCTTCATCGCGTAGACGCGTGACGAAGGATGCCGACCCACACTCGCAAGCGCCCGACCCCCTGCCCAAGGAAACGTGACCAGGGCAGGCGACGCTGGCGGGACTCCATCTAGCGGGTTCAAAGAATCGACAGAGGTTTCAACGTTCAAACGCCGTTAGATCCACGGCATATGCCGCCGTCAACCGCTTGAACGCTAGAACGTTAGAACGTTGCAACACCTGACAAAGAACGTTCTAACGTTGCAGCGCCCCGCGCCAGGCGACGACCCCTGTCGACGTCGCGAGCCGAGACGCCAAGGCCGGCATGAGCCGGCCCTGCCTCCAAGCGTCGGGGATGCCTTTGGCAGTGCAGCGATCAGGCGAGGCGTGGCTTTGACCGCGCAACGTGAGCCCAGAGCGCTCCAATGGTCCAACGATTCGAGAGCACCAGCAACGCCCCCGTCTGGCACCGCCCACCCCGCTGCGGCACCTGTCGAACTTCCCGCCCGCGTAGTGCCGCTACAACGTTCCTTCTATCTAACGTTGGAACGTTGTAGCGACATTGTTATGGTGTTAGAACGTTCGTCAACTACATCCTCGTATGCGAGTCAGCGTCGGGTCATATACATCTGACAAGCTGGTTTGTGTCGCCAGGCGAGCCGTCAACTCATGCTCAATCAAACGTTGTAACGCTTGAATTAGGTATTCTGGCGCAGTAGAACCTCGCGTGGAGACATCTTCTGGCCGTACAACGTTGTAGCGTTCCATCCATGGTGAATGTGATCACAGTGGCCTCCCGCAAGGGTGGCGTGGGCAAGAGCACGATTGCTTACGAACTGGCCTACTGTCTCGATGCGGTCCTGCTCGACCTCGACTGGGACGCTGGGGCAGTGACTCCGGCTTGGGGATACCGCCCCGAGACACGCGCGACAGACGCCCTGCTGTCTGCCATCGAGCACGGGCGCACTCCTCGTCCACTCAAGGGATTCCGCAAGCCGCGCCTCGTACCCCACAGTCCGGATCTGGTCGACCTAACCCTGAGCGCCGAGACCTGGCGAGACCTCATTGACACCTGGTCGCAAGAGTGGGGGAGTGAGTGGGTCGTCGTGGACACCCACCCCGGCGTTTCGGAACCGGGCAATGGCGCCATGAGCTTGGCCAACTTGATCCTCAGTCCCTTCGCGCTGCGCACGAAGGAGTTGGCTGCCGTCGAGCAGATGGTTCTGGAGATGGCGGACTACCCGCTCGCGATGGTGCCGAACTTTGTGCCTACGGTCCCACCGGCCAGCGAGGTCCGCAGGCTCCAGGAGATCATTGAAGGCACCCCCGTCCAGGTCACACCTTTCGTGCCGCATGTGCTCAAGATCGGCACACGCAAGCGGCGCATGGCGATGACTGCGGAAAACCCCACACCACGCGTGTTCCAGCCTGCCGTGGAGCGCTACCGCCAGATCGCCGAGTTCGCGAAGGAGTACGTCAAGTGAGCACCGACGGCCTGGACCTACTGAATGCCCAGCGCGCCAAGCGGAGCCAGAAGAGTCGCAAGACCACTCCGCCTCCCTCTGTGCAGAAGAGCGCCCGCATCATCCCGCCGCCTCAGCACACACCTAAGCCTCGCCCGGCAGCATCACCGGCCTCGGACGCTGCTCGACAGGCATCGACCGAGGATTCCGCGCAGGCGCCGGCAACGGCACCTGCTCCTTCCACGCCCGTAGTCCAGACTGCCGAGCCAGAGCTTCGGCGCGTGACCGTCTACCTCGAGGCCGAGGCTGCCGATTTCCTCGACGCCGTCCTGCTGGCCGGTCGCCCGCTGAAGCCCCGAGTCAATTCGGCCAGCGCCGTGATCCGCCTGGCCATCAGCCGCCTCGCCGAGCAGACCAGCGCCCAGGACGTCGCCGAGATACTGCGTGATCGTGCAGCTGCGCAGGGGAGCCAGAGCGGTCGGAAGAGGGTTTAAACGTTGTAGCGCTACAGCGTCACATGGTCGTGGCGTCGGGCTGCGCGGCAGTTGTGGGGACAACCCTCGTGCAGCCCGACGCGTGCGCCGACTAGCGTGCAGCTGGCATCAGTTCCGTGGTCACCAAATGGCGCGTTGCCGGCGTTGAAGGATGACCACCTCATGGGACAAGTACCACGGTCTCGTTCATCCTGGGCCCGTCCTCGGACACAGGAGCGATGGGGTCCCGACGTCCACTGAGCAAGCACCCAACACGAAGGAACACCACCATGGTGAAAGTCACTTGGCCTCGGGGGTCAAGCAAGAAAGCCAAGCAGACCGCCTCCACCGCATCTCCGGCGGCCGTCCCATCCCACGTGGCCGCCAACGCCCAGATCCGCATGCAGCGCAGCCCTCTGCGCATCGCCCTGGCGATCCTATGCATCGTCCTCTCTGCACTCGGCGCCGCTTGGGGAGCCACGAAGTACCGCCACACCACCGACGTCGTCTCGGTACGCCAGTCGGTCTCCCGCGGCGAGATCATCAAGCGTGAGGATCTCCAGTCAGCCTCCATCACCCTGGACCCGGCCCTGCACACCATCCCCAAGAGCCAGCTCGAATCCCTGGTCGGCAAGCGCGCCGCCTCTGACCTGCCATCAGGCACGCTGGTCACTCCGGACTCGATATCCTCGGCCAACTTCCCGCCCAAGGGTGGCAGCGTTGTGGGCATCTACCTGTCCAATGGCCAGCTGCCCCAGACCACGCTTCGTCCCGGTGCCACCGTCCGGCTCGTCGCGACGCCGAAGTCGCAGGACGACCTGCCTGCCGGTGCTGCGCAGCAGACCAGCTTCAACGCCACAGTCGTGCAAGTTCGCCAGCTGGGCGACAGCACTCACTCCAGCCTCGACGTGCTCGTGCCCTCCAACCAGGCCACCCAGGTCGCGGCGCTCGCCGCCACCCAGCGCCTGGCCGTCATCCTGGACGGTGAGTGATGGCGATCTACAGCCTGTTCTCCGCCTCTGGGGCGCCGGGCGTCACGACCACCGCTGTTGCCTTGGCGAAGTCGTGGCCGCGGCACGTGATCTTGGTCGACGCGAACGCTGCCGCCACCCAGTCGATCTCGGCCGGCTACCTGCGCTCCTTGATCCCCCACGAGAAGGGTGTCATGGAGCTGGCCGCCGCCGTGCGAAACCACCAGCTCGACAACACGCTGCCCTCCACGCTGATCCATCTCGAGGGCAGCAACGCTGACTTCATGCAGGGCCCCCGCTCGCCGCTGCAGGCCCGCACCATGTCCGTGCTGTGGCCAGCACTCTTGGAGAAGTTCATTGCCCTGGACAGTGCTGGAACCGACGTGATCGTGGACCTCGGCCGCTTGGGCACCGAGCACTTCGCGATGCCCTTGCTTCAGCTCAGCAACCGCGCCGTGCTGGTGATGCGCTCCGATCTGCCGTCCATCGTGGGCGCGAACTGGCATGCCGCCCAACTGGTCGAGCAGTTCGAGGGCGCCGAGGAGACGGGCCGAATGCTGCAGCTGGCCGTCGTTGGTCAGGGGCAGCCCTACTCGGCCTCCGACATCAGCAAGAAGCTGGGGATCCGCAACCCGATCAGCATCGGCTTCGACGCCGCCACCGCCGCGCACTTCAGCACCGGTTCCCCCCTGCCCAAGCGCAGGATGGGCAGCTCCAGGCTGCTGCGCTCAATTGACGCGATGGGAGCCGCACTGCGTGCCACCTCGAACCTTCCGGTGGAGGACGACGATGAGTAACCCGATCCGCGAGAACGAACCGCTGTCGCTCGACGCGGTGGACCTGCTCCGGCTGACACCCGAGCCCGATCCAGCCCCTGCTGCCCCGGTTCCCACCGACGTCCAGCAGACCGCCCCTTCACTCGTCAGGCCGCGCAAGCACCTTCCTGGCTCCGGCACGGCCCGTCCTCGGGCCTTGGCGGCCAGCGAGTACGACCGCATCGACTGGGCATGGGTGGAGGAGCTGCGCAGCCAAGCGGCAGCCCAGTTGGCCCAGAGGGCCGGAGCTGAGGTCGAC
>NZ_JBHWOO010000244.1:0-9259 GCF_043424415.1 Luteococcus sp.
CGTGTGGCTGCCTCAGCGGGCGGCCTTGGCGTGACGACGGGCGGCGCGGAAGGACCCGTCGATGCTCCAGCGGCCGGCCCCGAGCAGCAGCAGGGCCAGGCCGACGGCGGCCAACAGCAGCTCGAACTCGCCGGTGAAACCGGGCTGGCCCGAGACGAAGGGGTTGTGCTTGCCCCACTTGACCAGCGCCAGGGCGCCGATTGCGATCGCAGCAACACCCAGGCCGGCCAGGCGGGTCAGCAGGCCGAAGATGAGCGCGACGCCGGCCAGCACCTCGGCCACCCCGACGCCCCAGGCCAGCCAGTGCGGGCTGGGCAGGTTGAGCGAGTTCATGAAGGCCTCGGTGCCGGCGATGTTGGTGAGCTTCTGCACGCCGTGGATGGCCATGATGGCGCCGGTCACCAGGCGCAGCAGGAAGAGCCCCAGCGAGGCGGGGAAACGGTCGGTGGTGGGCTTGGGGACCACGGGGGCGACGGGATCGGGGCCGTCGGCCACCGCCACCTTGCCCAGGCTGCGGTCACGCGCGGCGCGCTCGCGGGCGCGCTGGGCGGCGCGGTCGTCGGCCTCGGCCTGTTCGGCCGCGATCTGGGCCTGGCGCAGTTCCTCGCTCTGGAAGACCTGCGTGGCCTCGGTGGCGCCGCCGCGGGTGCGGTGCACCTGGGTGGGTTCGTCGGATCGGTGGTAGTCGTCGTACCTGTTGTCGGTCACGATGCGTCCTTTGGTCGGGGAAGTGCTCCACACGGGTCGCCGGGGGCTGCTGTTCCCGTGGGTGCCAACATGCCAAGCCATGATCCCATCCGCAGCCCTGCCTGTGCACTCCCCCACACCAGCCGGCCGCCCACCGAGGAGAGCAAGGACGGGTATCCGTCGTGACTTGACCCCGGTCCTGCGCCGCACCCGACGGACTCCACGGGCGCCGGGGCTCGAACCTGTCGGGGAACTGAAGGGACCCAGAAGGGTGTGTCCCCTGATGGCGTGACACGCCTGGCGCGACATTTCGACGCCACAGTGGGTCAGATGTCCCCCCAGCACGTGACAATCGCGCCCCCGAAGTTGAAGAACTGCTGAACCGGGCGACGTTCTGGCTGGTCGAGCGCCACTTCGATCACTTGTGATCACTTTCCACTTCGAGGCATGGTTGTCACGTCGCAGGGCGCTGATCGGGGGATCCGGGCCCAGCGGAGGGAAGTTTCGGGGGAAGCGACCCACCCAGTTCGGGGAACTGGATGCACTACCGGCGCAGGCTTCGGGGGGAAGCCACCCGCCAGCCGATTCGGGGGAATCGGAGCTCGCGGAAGGTCTCCGGGACCGGATGCGACAGGCCCGCAGGATTCGGGGGAATCCGCCAAGGGCCGAACACGGCAGAGGTTCGGGGGAACCAGACGCCATGGATCGAATTCGGGGGAATCATCGATCCGCAGGACCTGAAGGGCCCGGACAGCATGTGTCCGGCCCCTTGTTCCGTTCCCGCGCTGCCCCAGTGGCGAGGCCGGGTGGCCCGGGGGAGAGTGCTAGCGGTTCTCGGCCAGTGACAGCAGCAGCGACTCCATCGCCAGCAGGGGCGCCACATTGGTCTCCAGGGCCTCGCGGCAGGCGATGATCGCGTCGATGTGGCGCAGCGTCACCTCCGGTGAACAGGCCCGGGCCGAACGCTCCAGCTGCGGACGCATCTCGCCATTGATCAGGTGCGGGCCCGAAGACGACGGCATCTGGCCGTGCAGCGCCTGGGCCGGCAGCGGCGCGGCGATGGCACCCGTCTGCAGGGCCAGCACGTCGCGGTACCAGGTGGTCAGCTCGGTGAGCACCCGGTCGAGGGCATCGCGCTGGATCCGCTTGGCGCGGGCCTTCTGCTGTTCCTCGAGCTCCTTCAGCGCCGCCGCGGCCTGCCGGGGACGCGCCCCCTTGGTGCCGAAGCCCAGCGCCTCCTCCAGCTTCTGCCGCTCGGCGGCATCGGTGGCCTCGGTCGCCTTGCTGGCCTCCTCGGCGGCAGCCTTGACCAGGTTGTCGGCGGCCGTCAGGCAGGCACCGACGCTGACCAGCTGGCCCGGGATCTTCAGCACGGCATGGCGACGGTTGCGGGCGTCCTCATTGCGGGCCAACACCCGGGCCCGACCGATGTGGCCCTGCGCGGCCCGAGCGGCATGGCTGGCGACCTCCGCGTCGATGCCGTCGCGCCACTGCAGCAGCTGTGCGACGGCATCGTCGCGCGGGGTGGACAAGGCCAGCGCCCGGCACCGCGAGCGGATGGTGACGATCACGTCGTCGGCGGTGGGGGCGCACAGGATCCACACCGTCTTGGGGGCCGGTTCCTCGATGGCCTTGAGCAGTGCATCGGCGCCCTGGTCGGTGACCCGGTCGGCGTCCTCCATCACGATCACCTGGTGACGGCCCATCGTCGGGCTCATCGCGGCCCGACGCACCAGGTCGCGCACCTGCTTGACGCCGATGCTCAACTCCTCGGTGCGCACCAGCGTCACGTCCGGATGCGCCCCCGACAGGCTGGTGCGGCACTCATTGCACTGGCCGCAGCCGCCGCGCGGGCACTGCAGCGCCGCCGCGAAGGCGCGGGCCGCATTCGAACGTCCCGATCCGGGTGGGCCGGTGACCAGCCAGGCATGGGTCATGGCATAGGCCTCGCCGCTGACCGCCCGCTGCAGGGTGGCGACGGCACGCTCCTGCCCGACCAGTTCGTCCCAGACCCCGCCGGGCAGCTGTGTGATGCTCATGGGTCGAGTCTGCCAGCCGCCCCCGACAGTCCCGGTGCCTCCGGGCCGTCCTGCCCGGCGGCCGCGGCGCGCTGGTCGAGCAGCTGCTGCACCCGCTGCTGGATCCGGGCGGCGACGGACTCGATCGAGTCGCGCGCCGGCAGCACCAGGTAGTGCTCCGGATCGCGCTCGGCCAGCCGCAGGAAGCCCTGGCGCACCCGCCGGTGGAAGTCATCGCCGGCACCCTCGATCCGGTCCTTGTCGGCGATCCGGCTCACCGCCTGCGACGGGTCGACGTCGAGCAGCACGGTCAGGTCGGGGCGCAGGCTCTGCGTCGCCCACAGCGCGATCGTCTCGACATCGTCGGGCGGCAGGTTGCGGCCGGCAGCCTGGTAGGCGATCGTCGAGTCGACGTAGCGGTCACAGACGACCACCTCGCCGCGGGCCAGCGCCGGGCGCACCACCTCGACGACGTGCTGGGCCTTGTCGGCGATGTAGAGCAGGCACTCTGCGCGGGCGGTGATGTCGCCCGAATCGGGGCTGAGCACCAGGCGTCGCACCTGGGCTCCAAGCCAGGAGTCCCCCGGCTCGTGCGTGACGATGTAAGGGTGCCCGGCCCGCTGCAGCCAGCCGGCCAGCTGGCGAACCTGGGTGGACTTGCCGGCCGAGTCGCCACCCTCGAGGACGACGAAGAGCCCGTCCGACGGCCTGCTCACTGCTGCCCCCTGTCGTGCTCGTGCTCATGCTCGTGGTTCCGGTGGCCGCGGGTTTCGGGCTTCTTCCTGCGCAGCTTGCGCAGCCGCTTCTCCACCTCGGGCCAGGTCTCGATGAAGCGACCGCGCCAGCCCATCCGCTCCTGACGGCCGCGCTCGAAGCGCCGCCCCTCCTGGAAGGCGGTGGCCGCGTCCCAGTCGAGCTCCAGGTGCGGCTCGTCCAAACCGGGCGGCATCTGGCAGTGCTCGAGCAGGCTGATGCTCTCGTCCAGTCGTTCCTCCAGCTTGCGGGCCCGCTTCTCGCCCAGCAGAGCGGCGGTGTGCGCCATCGTCACCACCCGCCGTGCCGCGGTGAGCGTGGCCGCCCACCGCTCGTCACCGGAGGACAGGGTGAGGCTGTGGGCCCGGTCGAAGAGCAGGGTGGCGCCCAGCACCACCTGGTCGTCGAGCACCTCGACCGCCCGGTGCTGCGACAGGTTGCCGAGCTTGGGCGCGCGCACGCCCAACACCAGCGAGTCGATGACGTTGAAGTAGTCCTCGGGCAGCTGGCCGATGGTGCGGCTGGCCAGAGTGGGCAGCACCAGCTCGATCTCGTGCTCCACCCGCTCGCGCCAGGCCGGCTCCAGGGCGAAGGACAGGCTGCGCAGTTCGCCGCGCAGCCCGGCCAGCTGCTCGCGCAGCAGGTCCATGTCGGTGCTCTCACCGCTGCGCAGCGCCAGGTCCGCGCGCATCATGGTGTCCAGGCGCCGGGCGAAGAGCCAACTGACGAAGGCCTCCAGTGTGCTGTCCTCGCCCAGCTCATAGGGCCCGCGGAAGTCGCTCAGGCCGGTGGCGGGCGGGCCGATGCGGGCCGGCAGGCTCGGGAAGGACTCCACCCTGGCACCGCCGATGTCCAGCATCGCGTCGCACAGGTGCTGGCGCTGGGCGCGGGTGGCACCCGGCTCCAGCTTCACCGTCACCTCCCGGTAGCGGGCGGTGGTGACGCCCCCGCGACGAATCGTGATCTGGTCGTCGCGCAACCGGGCGACGGTGGCGCCCTCGGCGTCCACCAGCAGCCAGCCGGTGCGCCGGCGCCCCAGGGCCGCGACGGGCCCCAGCGGGGCGCTGCGACGGAAGGGGTGCACCAGGCGCGCCATCTGCTCGGGCAGCTCGTCGACGGCCCCGTGCTGGTCGACCATCCCGGCCGGCAGCCAGGGCTGCCAACCCGGGGCGTCCAGGAACCACTCCCCCAGGCCCTCGCTGACCCGGTGGGCCAGGACGATCCCGGCGCGCAGCAGCCGGTGGTCGGCGCTGTCGAGCAGCGTCACATCGGTCGCGGCCGAGTGCCCGCCGCCGCGACGAACCACCTTGTCGAGCCCCAGTTCCGGGTTCACGACCACCGGATTGGTGGCGCCATAGGGCAGGGCGAAGCGCAGCACCCGCGTCTTGCCGGCCATGGCGGATCAGCTCGCGTCAGGGGTCGTCGCAGTGGCCTTCGCAGTGGTCTTCTTCGCCGCCGTGGCGGTCTTCTTGGCGGCGGTCTTCTTCGCGGTGGTCTTGGTGGCAGTCTTCTTGGCGGCCGTCTTCGTGGCGGTGGTCTTCTTGCGCGTGGCCTTCTTCGCCGGTCCCTTGGCGCGCTTCTCGGCCAGCAGCTCGGCGGCACGCTCCAGCGTGATCTCCTCCACCGAGTCGTCGCGGCCCAGCGTCGCGTTGTACTCGCCGTCGGTGACATAGGGGCCGAAGCGACCGTCCTTCACCAGCACCGGGGTGCCACTGACCGGGTCAGTGCCGAGCTCCTTCAGCGGCGGCTTCGCGGCCGCTCGGCCCCGCTGCTTGGGCTGGGCATAGATCGCCAGCGCCTCGTCCAGCGTGATGTCGAAGATCTGCTCCTCGCTGGTCAGCGAACGCGAGTCCGTGCCCTTCTTCAGGTAGGGGCCGTAGCGGCCGTTCTGGGCGGTGATCTCGACGCCCTCGGCGTCGGTGCCCACCACGCGCGGCAGGTTGATCAGGCGCAGCGCCTGCTCCAAGGTGACGTCCTCGACGGTCATCGTCTTGAACAGGCTGCCGGTGCGCGGCTTGACCGCATTCCTGCCCCTGGTGGGCACGTCCTCGCCCAGCACCTCGGTGACATAGGCACCGAAGCGGCCATTGCGGGCCACGATCATGGTGTGCGTCTCGGGGTCCATTCCCAGCTCCCGCTCCTCGCCCATCGGCTTGCTCAGCAGCTCGCGGGCCAGCTCGACGGTCAGCTCGTCGGGCGGCAGGTCGTCGGCCACCGAGGCGCGCTTCTCGTCCTCGCCCTCCACATAGGTGCCATAGCGGCCCACCCGCACGTTGATGCCGTCGTCGATGTCGCCGATCGGGAAGGTCGACAGCCCACGGGCGTCGATGTCGCCCAGGTGGTTGACCAGCTGGTACAGGCCCTCGCGGCCGTCCGGGGTGGGGGTCTCGACGTCGTCGGGACGCTCCTCGCTGCCGAAGTAGAACTGGTTGAGCACCTGCAGCCGCTTCATGTTGCCCTTGGCGACCTCGTCCAGGTCACCCTCCATGGAGGCAGTGAACTGGTAGTCGACCAGCTTCGGGAAGTGCTCCTCCAGCAGGCGGGTGACGCTGAAGGCCAGCCAGGTGGGCACCAGCGCCGAGCCCTTCTTGAAGACGTAGTCGCGGCTGGTGATGGTGCGGATGATCGACGCATAGGTGGACGGGCGGCCGATCTCCAGCTCCTCGAGCTTGGCCACCAGGCTCGGCTCGGTGTAACGGGCCGGCGGCCGGGTCTCGTGGCCGGCCGCATTGACCTTCGCTGCCTCCAGGGCCGCGCCCTCGGCCAGCTTCGGCAGGCGCGCCTGGGCGTCGTCGGACTTCTCCTCGACGTCGTCATTGCCCTCCACGTAGGCCTTGAGGAAGCCGTGGAAGGTGATCACGCGGCCGCTGGCGACGAAGCCAGCCCCCGAGACCTGCTGCAGGCCGCTGGTGCCGCCGTCGATGGTGATCGGCTGGCCGGGGGTGGCCTCGATCCGCACCGTGACCGTGTTGCCCCGGGCGTCGGCCATCTGCGAGGCGATGGTGCGCATCCAGATCAGCTCGTAGAGGCGGAACTGGTCGCCGCGCAGCCCCGTCTGGCCGGGGGTGCGGAAGGAGTCGCCGGCGGGACGGATCGCCTCGTGCGCCTCCTGCGCGTTCTTCACCTTGGAGGAGTAGATGCGCGGATTGTCGGGCACGTGGTCGGCGCCGAAGAGCTGCTCGGCCTGGCTGCGTGCGGCAGTGATCGCCTGGCTCGACAGCTGCACCGAGTCGGTACGCATGTAGGTGATGTAGCCGCCCTCGTAGAGCTGCTGCGCCACGCTCATCGCCACCTGCGCGCTCATGCCGAGCTTGCGGCCGGCCTCCTGCTGCATCGTGGTGGTGCGGAAGGGCGCATAGGGCTTGCGGGTGTAGGGACGCGACTCGACCGAGACGACGCGGTAGCCGGCCTGCTCCAGGCCCTTCGACAGGGCCTTCGCGGCGGTCTCGTCCAGCGCCACCGCACCCTTGGCCGTCAACTGTGCAGAGGCGTCGAAGTCGCGGCCCGCGGCCACCTTGTGACCGTCGACAGTGGCCAGCCGGGCGCTGAACTGGCGCGGCTCGGCCTGTTCGCCGGCATCGAGGATGGCCTCCAGGTCCCAGTAGGAGGCGGCGCGGAAGGCCATCCGCTCGCGCTCGCGGTCCACCACCAGGCGGGTGGCCACCGACTGCACGCGGCCGGCCGACAGGCGCGGCTTCACCTTCTTCCACAGCACCGGGCTCACCTCGAAGCCGTAGAGGCGGTCGAGGATGCGGCGGGTCTCCTGGGCGTCGACCAGGTCGAGGTCCAGGTCGCGGGTGTTCTCGACGGCCTCGGTGATGGCCTGCTGGGTGATCTCGTGGAAGACCATCCGCTTGACCGGCACCTTCGGCTTCAGCTCCTGCAGCAGGTGCCAGGCGATGGCCTCGCCCTCGCGGTCACCATCGGTGGCCAGCAGCAGCTCGTCGACGCCCTTCAGGTCGTCCTTCAGCTTGCGGATCGTGGCCTTCTTGTCGGCCTGCACCACGTAGAGCGGCTCGAAGTCGCCGTCGACGTTCACGCCGGTGCGCGCCCACTTCTCACCCTTGTACTTGGCCGGCACCTCGGAGGCGCCGCCGGGAAGGTCGCGGACGTGGCCGCGGGAGGACTCCACGATGTAGCCGTCGCCCAGATAGCTCCCGATCTTGGTCGCCTTGGTGGGCGACTCGACGATCACGAGACGGCGGGGGGCTGAAGACATGGGGACCATACCTCTGGGTCGGGAGTGTGCGGTGGTGCGGACACCTCGGTGATGAGGGCCTCGGTCTCGGCAGTCCTGCCGGGACCATTGGGGCACATGCTATCCACACCCCCGCACAGCACGGTCCCGTCCCGTGCGAGTGTGCCCTCAGGCGGCCACCAGCAGGCCGTCGCGCAGGGCCTGGCGAAGCTTCGGCAACACCTCGGCCCGCACCGCCTGCGGATCGGCCTCCAGCAGCACCGCGATCGCCTCGATGATCTGCCCCAGCGAGAGATCCCCGTCGCAGGCACCCAGGACGCCGCCGAGCACCGTGTCCACCTCCATGGCGCGGCGAAGCCCCGCGGCGCTGCGCAGCACGATGTGGCGCGGGTCCTCGGCGCCCGGCTCCCCGATGGTCTCCTGGTCGACGTGCTCGGCCAGCCGCCAGTGGCCGGCGAGCAGCTGGTCCTCGCCCAGCAGCGCGTGCGTGACGCAGGACTGGTGCTCGGCCAGCGCCTGTCCGACGGGCTGGGCGATCGCGTGCGGCCAGCTCTCCACCTGCACGTCGGGGGTGGGGCGCAGCGCGCGGGTGAGCGTGATCCAGCCCATCCCGACCCCGACGATCCCCAGCCCCTTGAAGTAGTCGAGCCACTCGCGGTAGCGCTGCTCCCACTCGGGGCTGCCGGCCAGCCCGGCGTCGGTCAGCCAGACCTCGATGTAGTCGTAGATGTCGAGCCGTTCGCGCTCCACCACCCACACGTCACAGTCGCTGCCGGCGGCCCAGCCCGCGACCCGCTCCTGCCACGGCTGGCCCTCGACGATCGCCCAGTTGCCCAGCACCTGCAGCGAACCGCCCGGATTGAGGTGGGCGGGTGCCCCCTTGACGACGGCCTCCACCAGCCCGTCGCCGGCGAAGGAGCCCTCGCGGTAGACCAGGCGCTCGCCGTCCTTGCTGGGCGGGCTCATCACATAGGGCGGGTTGGTGACGATCAGGTCGAAGGTCTCGCCGGCCACCGGCTCGTAGAGGGAGCCGTCGCGGATGTCGACGCTGGCCCGGTTGAGGGCCGCCGTCAGCCGGGCCAGCTCGAGCGCGCGCGGGTTGACGTCGGTGGCCACCACCCGCTCGGCGTGCTGCAGCAGATGCAGGCTCTGCACGCCGCAGCCGGTACCCAGGTCGAGGGCGCTGCCCACCGGGGTGCGCATCGTCATCTGCGCCAGCGAGGTGGAGGCCGGTGAGACGCCCAGCACGTAGTCGGGACGGGTGCGGGTGACCATCTGGTCGAGGCCGGGCGACAGGTCGCTGACCACCCAGCCCGAGGCACCGTCGTCGGGTGAGCCATAGGGCCGGATGTCCACCTCGGCCAGTACCTGGTTGCCGTCGAGGCGCAGCAGGCCTGCCGCCACCAGGTCGTCGAGTGGGAGCGCCGCCGCGGCATCGACACGGGCGACGGGTCGCTGCAGCGGCCACAGCCGCACCAGCGTGGCCTGCGGATCGGTGGCGTCACCGAGGATGTCGAGCGCGGGAATGGTGGAATTGCGCCCCAGACCTGCCTGCCCGGCCTCGCCGATGCGCTCCACCACCTCGTCGACGGTGTAGTGGGCA
>NZ_JBHWOO010000245.1:0-4335 GCF_043424415.1 Luteococcus sp.
CCGTGGACCTCGGGAGGCACCACCCCTCATCGGTGCTGCTGCGTACTGGAAACCGTCAGTTGGTGAACTCCGGTGCCGCCTCGTCGCGGCCGTCCTGGTCGTCGCGCGCCTGCGGGTCGTCGGACAGCTCGGGATTGCGGCCCTCGATGGTGTGCTCGGCGACGCGGTCGTGGCCGTTCTCCTGGTCGAGCCGGAAGGCAGTCTCGTCACCGGGACGGCGCCCGGCCGGTCGGTGGGACGGGTCGGCCGTCACGTCGTCGATTTCCGAGTGGTGGCCGGAACGGTCGCGCGGGTCGTCATCGCGGGCACCATCCTCGACGACGTATTCGGTCTCGACCACCTCGCGCTCGACGACGGTGTGCTCGACCCGGTCCTGGTGCGGGCGGTCGTCGCGGGCCAGGTCGTCGCGGGCCAGGTCATCACGGGCCAGGTCATCACGGGCGGGGTCCTGGCGGACGGTCTCGCGGATGATGACGTCGTCCTCCTGCACCTGCTGGCGGTCGCCGGTGACCACCCGCTGGTCCTCGGCCGCGGGCTGGCCGTCGACGCCGTGACGCTCCCGGTCGACCTGGTTGCCTTCCTCGACGACGCCTGCCTGGAGTCGGTCATTGTCACCATAGGGATTGACACTCATGGGTCCTCCTCAGTTGGGCGGGCACCTGGTGCGCCCGGGCCGTGGGCCGATCACGTGTCGTGCTGGGGCCCACGCTAGGCAGCGGCCGAGGGCGGTGCCAAGGGCTTACGTGCTGGGCGAACAGGCCGCCATCCGGGCAGGCCGGCCTCGTCGCCGGTCAGGATAGGATCGAGCGGTGAGTGAGAAGATCGAAGACACTGCCGCCAACGCCCCCCAGGGGCCGTCCGTCTCGGAGCAGATGCAGGTGCGACGCGACAAGCGGGCCAGAATGCTCGAGCAGGGCAAGCAGGCCTACCCGGCCGACCTGCGCCGCAGCCACAGCCTGGCGGAGGTGCGCCAGGGTTGGGGTCACCTCGAGGCCGGTCAGGAGACCGACGAGGTCGTGACCATCGGCGGTCGCGTGGTCTTCATCCGCAACACCGGCAAGCTGGCCTTCGCCACGCTGCAGGATGGCTTCACCCACGACGACTCCGGCGAGCGCCTGCAGGTGATGCTGAGCCTCGCCGAGGTCGGCGAGCAGGGCCTGGCCGACTGGAAGGCGGAGGCCGACCTGGGCGACTTCGTCTGGGTGAAGGGCCGCGTGATCAGCTCCCGCCGCGGCGAGCTGTCGGTGATGGCCTGCGAGTGGCGGATGGCCTCCAAGGCCCTGCGCCCGCTCCCCACGCTCCACAAGGAGCTCAGCGAGGAGGCGCGCGTGCGACAGCGCTATGCCGACCTGGTGGTGCGTGAGGAGGCGCGCGAGATGGTGCGCACCCGTGCCGCGATCACCCAGGCCGTGCGGCGGGTCCTCGACGGCCAGGGCTTCCTCGAGGTGGAGACCCCCACCCTCCAGCTGGTGCACGGCGGCGCGGCCGCCCGCCCCTTCAGGACCCACCTCAATGCCTTCGACATCGACATGACGCTGCGCATCGCCCTCGAGCTCTACCTCAAGCGCGCCATGGTCGGTGGTGCGGACCGCGTCTACGAGATGGGCCGCATCTTCCGCAACGAGGGCATCGACTCCTCGCACTCGGCCGAGTTCACCATGCTCGAGGCGTACATGAGCTGGGGCGACCAGTTCACCATCGCCCAGGTGATCAAGGACGTCATCATGGCGGCCGCCGAGGCCACCGGCATCCACCAGATCGAGACCCCCGCCGGCACCATCGACCTGGACGGCGAGTGGAAGTGGCTCAGCTTCTACCCGGGCCTGTCGGAGGCGATCGGCGAGACCATCACCGTCGAGACCCCCGCCGAGTGGCTGGTGGAGCTGCTGGAGGAGCGCGAGATCGACCACGACCCGAAGTGGCCCGCTGGCAAGCTGGCGATGGAGCTCTTCGGCGAGGTCGTCGAGCCGACGCTGGTCAACCCCACCTTCGTGTGCGACTACCCGGCCATCGCCCAGCCGCTGGCCCGCCCGCACCGCAGCGAGCCCGGTCTGATCGAGGCCTGGGACCTCATCATCGGTGGCATGGAACGCGGCACCGGCTTCAGCGAGCTCATCGACCCGGTGGTGCAGCGCGAGGTGCTCACCGAGCAGTCACTGCTGGCCGCCGGTGGTGACCCCGAGGCGATGCAGCTCGACGAGGACTTCCTCGATGCGCTGGAGTTCGGCTGCCCGCCCATGGGGGGCCTCGGCCTGGGCATCGACCGCCTGGTGATGCTGTTCACCAATGCCGGCATCCGCGAGACGATCCTCTTCCCGCTGCTCAAGCCCCAGGGCTGAGGGTCCAGGCTGGCCGGGCGATCATTGCCCGGCCGGCTGGGCCGTTGAGGTGGTGGAAACTACTTCCACTGCGTGGCGATGCCGAAGGCAGCTGCCATCAGCCCCATGCCGATCAGGATGTTCCAGTTGCCGAGCTCCCGCATGCCGGGCACCAGGTGGCCGGCCACGTAGAAGACCACCAGCCAGGCCACGCCCAGCAGGCCGATGATGCTGAAGGCCCACGGCACCCAGTTCACGCCCCCGGAGGGCGCGGCCAGTCGCTTGTCCTCGCGCCGCTGGGCGGCAAGCTCCTGCCGGTTCGCGGACTTCTTCTTGGCGGCGGTGTGCTGGCGGACCTTGGACTCGGGCAAGACACTTCTCCTGGTGGCGTCGAACGGCCGGGAGGTCGGCCGCTACGGGTAGCCTAGTTGACGCGCACCCACAGCCCCCGCGACGAGTCCGGTGCACCTGCCGGGCGACAGATGACGGGGCGGCGCACCCACGGGAGGACGCGATGGCAGCCGGCCAGGCCTGGCGACGGGCCGCCTCACGCGTGCGTCATGCCCGGCTGCGCCAGGCCAACCGCCCGATCAACCGCGCAACCCGGCTGGCCTCGATGCTGGTGGTGGTCAGCGCGGGCCTCATGATGGCCACCAGCGCCAACACCAGCGGCGGCACTGACCTGCGGCCCACCCGCAATGACGACCTGACCGCCCTCGTGCGCGCCCAGGCCGGGCGCAATGCGGAGCTGACCGAGCGCGTCGGCACCCTGCGGGAACAGGTGGACCTGGCCTCGGTTCCCGGGTCGGGGGACCAGCAGGTCACTGCCCGGCTCGACGAGGCCAGCCAGCTGGCCGGACTCACCCCCGTGAAGGGCCCGGCGGTCAGCGTCGAGCTCACCGACGCCCCCTTGAGCGTGAAGCCCGCCGGCGTGGACGAGGACCTGCTGGTGGTGCACCAGCAGGACATCCAGACCGTCGTCAATGCCCTGTGGGCGGGCGGGGCCGAGGCCATGACCATCCAGGAACAGCGCGTCACCTCGCTGACCGGCATCAAGTGCGTCGGCAACACGGTGGTGCTGCGCGGCGTGCCCTATGCCCCGCCCTATGTGGTGACCGCGATCGGCGACCAGGACCGCCTGGAGAAGGCACTGGCCGCAACGCCGGCCATTGGCGTCTACCAGCAGTACGTCGAGGCCTATGGGCTGGGCTGGAAGCAGCAGCGCCTCCGCGAGGTGACCATGCCCGGTTACAGCGGCGCGCTGGAACTGCACAGCGCCAGCACGGGGGGCTGAGCGGCCGACGCTGGCTCGATGGTCCCAGCCCGGGGACGCCGGGCAGTTCCCGCCGTGGCGTGCGGAAGAATGGGCCCATGGCCCGCATCCTCGTCGTCGACAACTACGACTCCTTCGTGCACAACATCGTGCAGTACCTGGCCCAGATCGGTGCCGAGGTGGAGGTCTGGCGCAATGACGATCCACGCTTCCGCCCGGAGGGCGTGTTCACCACCGACTGGGCCGACGGCTTCGACGGGGTCCTGCTCTCACCCGGTCCGGGCACGCCCGAGGCCGCCGGGGTCTGCATCGACGTGGTGCGGAACCTTGCCGGGCGGGTGCCGCTGTTCGGCGTCTGCCTGGGGCTGCAGGCGATGGCGGTGGCCTTCGGCGGCACCGTCGACCGCGCCCCGGAGTTGCTGCACGGCAAGGTGAGCGAGATCTTTCACGAGCGGCAGGGCGTCTTCGCCGACCTGGACAGTCCGGTGTGCTGCACCCGCTACCACTCGCTGGCGATCGTGCCCGAGACGCTGCCCGACTGCCTGGAGGTGACCGCCCGCACCGCCACCGGCGTGATCATGGCGGTGCGGCACCGGGAGCTGGCGGTCGAGAGCGTGCAGTTCCACCCCGAGAGCGTCCTCACCGAGGGCGGCCACCAGATGCTGGGCCGGTGGCTCGCCGAGTGCGGCGACCTCGAGGCCCCCACACGCGCCGCCGGGCTCAGCCCACTGATGAACGTGGGCT
>NZ_JBHWOO010000246.1:0-3979 GCF_043424415.1 Luteococcus sp.
GGGCCTGCACCGCTTGGTGCAGGCCCTTTCGTCGTAGCGGGGCTCAGCCCCGACCATTCCCAGCGGGGCTCAGCCCCGACCATTCCCAGCGGGGCTCAGCCCCGACCATTCCCAGCGGGGCTCAGCCCCGACCATTCCCAGCGGGGCTCAGCCCCGACGCAACACCTTGCGCAGCATCTGACGCGATCCGTCGACGCCGAAGGTGAGCACCCCGTAGACCACCATTCCGGGGGCTGCGGCGAGGCCACAGGCGAACAGTGCCAGGGGGCCGTAGGGGACGATGCTGCCCACCAGGAAGGTGAAGACCGCCCAGGCACCCAACGCGGAGACGATGCTGCCCGCGACGCCCTGCAACCACGGCACCTGATGCCACGGGGAGGCGATGTTGGTGGGCAGTCGTCGCGCCATGAGCCACTCCAACAGGACAGCGGCGATGACGCGGCCGATCGCGGTGGCCACCACCGATCCCATGGCGCCGTAGGGCTTGATGAGCACGACGGTCAGGCTCAGGTTCACCACCGTGCTGACCAGTCCGTACCAGAGCGAGAGCTCGCTTCGGCCCAGGCCCTGGGCCCACAGCAGCTGCACCTGCGCCAGCAGCAGCATGCCGAAGCTGAGCAACACCAGGCAGGCGACATTTCCGGTCAGCGAGGAGCCCAGGTTCAGCCAGGCAGTCACCCCGAACAGTGCGGCGGGGGCACCGACGGCCACCCAGCCCCAGACGCCACGCACCCACAGCAGCTGCATCTTGGAGACGCGTTCGGCTGCCTCGGCCTCGCTGAGCGTCCCCAGATGATGTCCGACTGCGGTCTGCAGCGGCACGTGGGCATTCATGGGCACATTGCCCAAGGTCTGGGCGAAGTTGCTACCGGCACCGAAGGGGGTGGTCTGGGCCGAGGCGAAGCGGCCCACCAGCATGATGTCTCCCTGCGCGCCGATCACATTCATGATCGAGCTCAGCTGCACCTTCCAGGCATAGGAGAGGAAGTCCTTGGCCGTGGCCCAGTCGGTGAAGCGGAAGTGGCGGTGGTCAAGGCGCTTCCAGGCGGTGGGGATGATCAGCACCGTCGGCGCGATCTGCTGGGCCAGCTGGGTCCATGCGATGCCGTGCAGGCCCCAGTCGTAGTGGATCGTCGCCACCATGCCGACAACGTAGATCAGGTGGCCGATGAAGGTGGACAGCGAGTTCCAGGCAAAGGTGCCGTGGGCCCACACCACCTGCTGGAAGCCGGAGCGCAGCTGGGCGATGACGATGATGCATGCCATGGAACGCAGCAGGAAGACGGCGCCCTCGGGATCGGCCGCGGTGGCGGGGAAGAATCCCATCAGTTGTGGTGCGAAGTGCCAGGTGAAACCGAACAGCACTGCCGAGGTGACGGCAGAGAAGCCGAGCAGCGTGGTGAGCAGACGCGTGAGACCTGCAGTGTCACCCTTGCCCACCAGGATGGTGAAATAGCGAGCCGAGCTGGCCGAGACACCCCCGTCGAGCGCGGCGATGAACAGCTGCACGGCCACGGCCACCAGGAAGATGCCGTAGATGGTCTGCCCCAGGCCCGAGATGATGAAGGGCGTCAGCGCCAGGTTGATGATCAGCGGCGTGAACTGGCCCAGTGCCTGCCACGCGGTCCCCTTCAGAATGGCCTTTCGGTCAGTCGCCTGGACCGGAGCGCCCTTGTCCTGCTCGTGGCCCTGCTCACCAGTGGGGGAATCGCCCCGCTTCATGTGCCCTGCGGACGGTGCGTCCTGCGTGGTCGCCTCGTCGAAGTCGGGGGCTCGATCGTAGGAGTCCAGAATCCCGTCGACGGGACCGATCTCGGGAGCCCGGGAGAAGACCCCGCTGTCCTGCGGCAGCCATGCACGCCGGGGCGAGACGGGACGCCCTGACGCGGATGTGCCGCTGGACTTGCGCAGCGGCGCCCCTGGTCGTGGTTGTTCTGAAGTCATCATTCCCCCGGGTTGGTAGCCGCTCAATGCTAACTGCGACGTTTCGTCAAGCCCCGGTGACGAATGGTCAATCCCCAGCTGGCACTCATGGGGTTCACAGGTTAAGTAAGACGAAAGATAGAGTTATAACTGAACATGGCCTGAGGTTTTTCAGCTTTGAGCCTTCCATGCGACTATTGGTCAGCAGACCGCTTCGCGCGGGAGCGCCCCCACATCAGCCACCGATCTGATCGGTCAAAGTTCAAAGACGGAGATTTCGTGCAGTCACTCGCGCGCCGAGCCCTGGGCGTCACCACCGCCACCGTGTGCTCCCCCCTGTTGTTGGCCCTCACACCTGCCTGCGGCACTGAAGCCTTCAGTTTCTACTCCATCGCCGCCAACCATGACGTCACCGATCGCGCCGGTCGGGTCTGGCGCAGCCACGCCGGCCTCGAAGGTGGCCGGGGAGTCTCGACCACCCTTGAAGGCAAGACGATCAGGGATGCCTACATCTCTGAGGTCTTCACAGCCAATGTCTGGGGTGAGCAGACCTACCGCATCCCCGTGCCCGCGGAGGGCACCTACGCGGTGACCCTCTACGCGGCGGAGGACTTCTTCAAGAAGAAGGGCCAGCGCGTCTTCCACATCGATGCCGAGGGCAGCCGCGCCGCGTCGAACATCGACATCTTCGAGGCCGTCGGATTCGGCGGCGCCTACCGCCACGGCTTCATGGTTAAGGTCACCGACGGCATGCTCGATCTGGACTTCGGCGGCGACGTGAACTACCCGCTGGTGAGCGCCCTCAAGGTGGAACGCGCCGCGGGCGACGAGACCACCGACACCGAGAAGCACCGCGTGATCACGCCGGCCCCCACTACGTCACCCAATGCCACACCCAGCGCGAAGCCGAGTGCTCCCGCAAGCACCGCGGCACCCACCGCGAACCCGACCGCCAAGTCCCCGCTGCCCGATCCGGCTCCGGCTGCGAAGGAGGCGGATGTTGCCGCAGCAGGAGCCCCCACCCAGGCGCCCGCCGCGGTGAACCCGTCCGACTACGCGGTGAGCTTCACCAAGGACAGCTTCTGGTTCGAGGACATCTCCAAGGCACCGCTGGCCGGCAACAGCCAGGCACAGGCTGCCGATCTGACCAAGCAGGTGTCCGACTGGTACGGCGGGATCGCCGCCTTCAACGCACACCAGTACAACGTGGCACTCGAGACCGTGGACGCCAACCAGCCCAAGAAGGACATCAAGTGGGTTGACTGCCAGGGCAAGGGCAGCCTGCCCGCCCACGTCTACGACGGGCTGTCCTACTTCAAGGGCGTTCCCATCCCCGACGCCGCCGCCCCCGCCATGGGCACCGACGGCCAGCTCAGCATCTACCAGCCCAGCACCGACAAGCTCTGGGAGTTCTGGCAGGCCAAGAAGACCAATTCCGGCTGGGAAGCCTGCTGGGGCGGTCGCATCGACGACGTCAGCAAGAACAAGGGCATGTTCCGCGAGAGCTATGGCGTGAGCGCCACCAACATTGCCCTCGCCGGCGGCATGATCACCTTCGAGGACGTGCGTCGCGGGAAGATCAACCATGCCCTCTCGCTTGCCATCATCAACCCGGCGCCGCACAACCAGATCTCCTGGCCCGCACAGCGTTCCGACGGTTCCATGCAGAGCAAGGGCCTGATCCGCGAGGGTCAGCGGCTTCGCCTGGATCCGAACCTGGACCTGAGCAAGTACAACCTGACGCCGATGGGTCGCATGGTTGCCGAGGCGGCCCAGACCTATGGCTTCATCATCACCGACAAGGCCGGCGCCGTGGCCATTCCCACGGAGAGCGGCTATGGCATCGAGGCCAAGACGGGCAAGAACCCCTGGGACGAGATCCTTGCCGGTACCCCCGACTACCTGGTGCTGAAGAACTTCCCGTGGGACAAGACGCAGTTCCTGCCCGTCGACCACGGCAAGCCCTGATCGAAACCGCCTGACGAGTGCAACTGCTTGGACTGGCACCGCTGGAAGAACACGACGAGGGTCCCTCATCCGTCAAGGATGAGGACTC
>NZ_JBHWOO010000247.1:0-5913 GCF_043424415.1 Luteococcus sp.
AGTCTAGCGACGGTGATTGACCGGGCGGTGTGCTCGGGATGTGCGGATGGGGTCACGTCGAGGTGAACTCGGCCACCGCGGCATCCTGTGGGCATTTTCGGTGGGTAGACCAACCACAAATGCCCACAGGACGAGTGACCAGGCGGTCTACAGGTCAGGATGGGCCGGCCGCTCGCGTCGAGGTGCAGGTGCGGAGCACCGCCCGCCGGCCCTCGGACGAGTAACGTCGGCGGCGTGCCCGAGCATCGGATGCCCACGCTGTCACCCCAGGCCGTCGAGCAGGTCGCCTGTCTCGTCCAGGAGCACCACTGCGAGCCCATCACCGTCTGCGACCTGGCGGATGCGGCGGGCTACAGCCGACACCACTTCAGCCGGGCCTTCACGGGCAGCTTCGGCATCTCCCCCAGCGCCTACCTGACCGCAGCCCGGATCGAGACCGCCAAGCTCCTGCTCCTGGACGAGACCGACGCCGTGGTGGACGTGGCCGTCGCGGTGGGTTTCGACTCGCTGTCCAGCTTCACGCGCCGGTTTGCGACCACCGTCGGCACGACGCCCGGCGCGCCTGCGCCAGCTCGCCGGGCGTCTTGAGTGCTCGAGTCCCCGACCCTTCGCCTTGGGAAACGCTGACCAGCCGCCGATCGAGGTGATGGCGGTCCTTCCGGGCGGAGTCAGGGACACCTGCCGCATCTGGCTCGGGTGGTATCCGAGCCCTGCCCCGATCGGGCTCCCCGCCGCGGGGCAGTTGTGCGAGTTCGACCAACCACTGTCCCTGCGCCTGCAGCCTGGCGCGCCATGGCTGCTGGGCTTCGCCGTCGAGGATGGCGACGACCACCTGCACCAGCTCGCCCCTCGGTGGCCCGTCGTCGCACGCCATCCAGCACCCATCGCTAGGCCCCAGCAGGTGACCTTGCATTTTCGGCGTGCGCAGATGCACGACATCCCGCTGCTCAGCGCCCTGCCTGCGCTGGCGAAGTGAGCACATCGGGACAAAGATCCGGGCGCCCGGCTGCGTAGCGTTGGGGATGTCAACACCGACGACCGATGGAGGACACCATGACCCGCACCACCGGAACGCCCACCTGGCTTGACCTGCAGACCAGTGACCTCGAGGGCGCCAAGACCTTCTACGGTGAACTGTTCGGCTGGCAGTTCGATGACTCCGGCCCCGACTTCGGCCACTACACCATGATCTCCAAGGACGGCGGTCTCGTCGGCGGCATGATGGACTTCGCCAACTTCTCGAGCGATGGGAGTGTTCCCATGCCGACGAGCGAGCTGCGCAGCTCCTGGGACGTCTTCCTGGCGGTCGACGACGTCGACGAACGCCTCGAGCTCGCCATCGCGAACGGTGCGAGCGTCCTGTTCCCGGCCAGTGATGTCGGCCCTGCTGGGCGCTGCGCCACCATCGCCGACCCCACTGGCGCCACCGTCGCCCTGTGGCAGGCTCGGGACACCGAGGGATATGCCTTCACCGGCCAGCCCGGAACACCGGTCTGGTTCGAACTGATGACGCAGGACTTCCAGACGGCGAAGGTCTTCTACAGCGCTGTCTTCGACTTCACCCCGGTCGCCATGCAGACCCCCATGGAGGACGGCGCCCAGAACGACTCGTCCACCTATGCCACCAACGGACCCGAATCGGAAGCCTCCAGCGGCATCTGCAATGTGGCCGGTTTCGTACCCGAGTCCGAGGGCTCCTGGTGGCGGGTCTACTTCGCCGTCGACGGGTGTGACCAGGCGGTCCGGGCCGTCCAGGCGCTGGGTGGTCGGCTGCTCGACGGTCCGGACGACTCCCCCTTCGGGCGGATCGCCACCATCGCCGACCCGAGCGGCGCCACCTTCCAGATCTGCTCCCCCGGCGAGGCGGTGCGCTGATCTCGGAGTTCACGGACCGCCGCGATGCTTGGATGGCGTCATGGACCTCTTCGCGGCCATCGCCGCCGAGCGACGCTCGATCGCTGACCTGTTGGAGAAGCTCTCGCCCCAACAGCTGGAGACGCAGAGCCTGTGCAGTGCCTGGACGGTGCGGCAGCTCGCCGCGCACCTCGTCATGCCGATGGAGGTGGGAATGCCGGGCTTCATGCTCGCCATGCTGCGCCACCGCGGGGACTTCGACCGGGCCAACGATGCCCTCGCCCGGAAGCAGGCCCAACGGCCCTTCCCCGAGATCGTCGCGACCCTGCGTGACAAGGCAGATCATCGCTTCACCCCGCCAGGCCAAGGACCGGAGGCGCCGTTGACCGATGTCCTGGTGCACGGGCTCGACATCACTCGCCCGCTGGGCCTCGACCACCAGCTCCCCGCCGAGCACCTCAGCATCTCGCTGGACTACCTGGCCTCCGGGCCCTCGAAGTCGCGTGCTGCCAGCGGCGGGCTGTCCGGTGTCCGCCTGCAGGCCGAGGACATCGACTGGAGCCATGGCGACGGTCCGCTGGTCACCGGTCCGGCGAAGTCGTTGCTGCTGGCCCTGGCCGGCCGCGACGCGGGATGGCAGGACCTTCGAGGCGAGGTGCCTGCCCACTAGTCACCCGCAGCCCCGCCTGGCTGGCACAGGGCCAGCGCTTCGTCGGCGATCACCCGCACGGCGTCCTCGAACGCCCTGGAATCGTCCCCCGGCGGGAGCACCAGCGGCACGTCGAGGTCGCGGGACACCCAGAGCATGTGCCAGGCCAGGTCGTCCCAGGTCGGTGCACCCACCCGGAACCGGCAGCCCCGGGCCGTCGGCTCCACCCGCTCCCGGTAGGCCTCGGGGATCCTCGCCGTCACGCGCTGGGCATCCACCGCCATCTCGACCTCCAGCACGCACGGGTAGCGGCTGTCCAGGTCGCGCTGGAATCCGGCAGGGGGAGCCTCTTGGGGCTCGAAGCGCCAGGTGGTCGTCGTGACTGCGCTCATCCGGTCCAGTCGGAAGACACGCCAGGCGCCCCTGCCCCGGTCGTAGGCCTGGAGGTACCAGTACTCCCCCTGGGTCATCAGCCGGGCGGGCTCCACCTCGCGTGAGGTCTGCTCCCCTGTCGGCTTGCGGTAGTCGAAACGCACCACGCACCGGTCGCGTCGCGCGGTTGCCATCTGTTGCAGGACGTCGAGGTCCAGTGCGGGACGGCTGCGCGGCAGCGCCTGGGTCGCCGCATCCACCGCGGTCGCCGTCGCCCGCAGGCGTGGCGGCAGGACCTGGTCCAGCTTGGCGAGCGCCCGTAGGGCCGCCTCCCCCACCTCGTCGGCGCCCGACAGCGCCCCCATCCGCAGGCAGGCGACCATCGCCACCGCCTCGTCGTCGTCCAGCAGCAGCGGCGGCAGACGACGCCCGGCGCCGAGGCGGTAGCCGCCACCGACGCCCCGCTCGGCCTCCACCGGATAGCCGAGCTCGCGCAGGCGGGTCACGTCGCGCCGCACGGTCCGTTCGGTGACTGCGAGCCGCGAGGCGAGTTCCTCGGCAGTCCACGAGGACCGCGCCTCCAGCAGCGCCAGCAACCTCAGGACTCGATGGGTCGTGTCTGCCATGCCGGTAATTCTTGCCCACGAAGTGGACCGAAACTGTCCGCACGGTGCGGTCTGATGATGGCACCGGCACCCGCCGCACCCGAAAGGACCCGCCATGTACCTGCCCCAGATCGACGACGAGCGCACCACCCTGTGCAACTACCTCGACGCCCAGCTCGACGCGGTGCGCGCCAGCGCCCACGGACTCGACGATGCCCAGGCCCGCCGGACCCCACTACGTAGTGCGCTGAGCATTAGCGGGATCGTCAAGCACGTTGCCCACTGCATGAAAGGCTCCCTGTCCGGCGCAGGACACCATGAGCACGACGAGCCCTTCGAGGCCTTCTACGCCAGCTTCACCCCGACCGCTGACGAGACCCTCGACGCACTGCTGGCCACCTTCGACTCGGTGCGCGAGCAGTACATGACCATGTGCCGCGAGGGAGACCCCGAGGCCAAGCTCCCCGTCGGACCCATGCCCTGGTACGGCCTGGACGAGGCCCGTCCCACCAAGCTCCGCTACCTCTACGTCGGGCACATCGAGGAGTTCGCCCGTCATGCCGGCCACGCCGACATCATCCGGGAGCAGCTCGACGGCGCGAAGGCCGCAGAACTGCTGGCCGCCGTCGAGGGGCGACCGGCGAACGAGTTCGTCTCGCCGTGGACGAAGGGCTGATCCCTGTTCCGTTGGCGCACCGACAGGCAGCGTCCACAGCCAGCCTCACCGTCTCCTCGGTGACAGGCTCGCCCTCGATGACCGCCTGGTGGTGCAGGGGTCCGGCCAGCAGCCGCAGCACACTGGCCGGATCCCCGGGACGCTCGTGCCGCTGGAGCACCGTCGCCACGGCCTCGCGACGCTGCGACCAGAACCTCGCCAAGACCTCGCGAATGCCGTCATCGGGCCAGGCCAGGAGCGATCGCACCAGCCGAGCACCCTCCGGGTCCAGCTGACGGCGAAGTTGTTGGGCGATGGCCGTGAGGTCCGACTCCAAGGACCCCGTCTGGGGAGTCGACAGGCCGCGCGTGATCTCGTCGGCCAGGTCCGCGACGATCCCGGCAACGTCGCCCCAGCGGCGGTAGATGGACGAACGGTGCACCCCGGACAGTGCGGCGATGGCCTCGATCCGCATGCCCGATGCCCCTTGCTTCACCAGGATCGTCCGCGCGGCTGCCAGCACTGCCGCGCGCGTCCTGGAGGTCCGGCCGCCCGGACGAACGGTCCCCACACGTCCGATGTCGTTCACAAGTTCATGTTAACGCGACAAATCGATGCGTTATGTTCGCGTCATGACCAGCCGATCCTTGCAGCGGGCCGTGGACCTCGCCCGCACCGGAAAGACCGACGAATGTGCCCCTGTCACTGCCCGGGCACACCTCGACATCAAGGCCCCTGCCCACGAGGTCTTCCGCGTCCTCGCCGACATTGCGCGGTGGCCCGACGTCATTCCTGGCGTCACGCGGACGGAAGTGCTCCAGGAACCGCTCGACACCGGGAGTCGCTTCACCTGGCGCAACCGCGGCGTCCCCCTGCGATCCACCATCCAGCGCATCGCTCCCGACCAGGAGCTCACCTGGACCGGCCAGGCGCTGTGGCTGATCGCCGTGCACCGCAACACCATCGAAGAATGTGACTCCGGATGCCGCCTCACCAGCGAGGAGTCGATGACCGGTTGGGGCGTTCGCCTCTTCATGCCGCCCGCCACCCTCGAACGGCAGTTGCAGGCCTTCGTGCGGTCCATCGCCGACGAGGCCGAACGATTGCTGTGACCTGGTGCTGGCTCCTGGGTGACGGCAGCAAGGAGTTCGGCTTGGCCCCTGGGCTAGGGTCTGGGCATGTCAGATCCGTCCCTCGACCCCGCCCAGATCCGAGCCGAGCTCCAGACCAAGCGTGAGGAACTGCGAGCCCAGATCACCGACCTGACCCGACCACCAGAGGGCGGCGCCACAATCGGCTTCGGCAAGCGCATCGGTGAGGGAACCACCCAGGCCATCCAGCAGATGGCCGACGTCTCCACCGCCCAGACCCTCGCCGGGGTCCTCGACCAGGTGGAACGCTCACTCACCAAGCTCGACGAGGGCAGCTACGGCCAGTGCGATGTCTGCCAGGGCCCCATCGGGGAGGCGCGCCTTGAATTTCGTCCGTGGTCAGTTCGGTGCGTGGAGCACGCCGACGGCTGACTCCGGTGAGCGGTCACAAGGTCTGATCCGCCCCGGAATGTCAGGAGACTCCGAACCTTGGGAAGGTGTATGACGGGGGCGAGTAACCCATGCAGGTGGTGGCGGCAATGCGCGACGCACGGGCTGAAGCGCCGGGTTTGAGCATGCCCAAAGCACTTTGGCACGAAAGGGGCCCTAGCCTGACCGTTTCCTGGCCTGACCAAGGCCTTCACTGTCGGGGCGACAGGACTCGAACCAAAGGACTTCACCCGCGTT
>NZ_JBHWOO010000248.1:0-6628 GCF_043424415.1 Luteococcus sp.
GATGCGCCAGCGCGGCGCGAACGGACGTGAGATCGGCGAGGCGCTCGCCACAGTCCGGGAGCACTGCCGCGATGCGAACACGCTGCCCCACAGCGCCTTCGGCCCTGCTGCACGCTACGCGGAAGACCTCCGGCCCGACCCTCTGACGATTCGCGAGCATGTCAGGCTCCTGCTCCCCACGATGACTACGGTCGGCGCCTACTTCATGGTCATGTTGATGCCAAAATCCCCGCTGACCAGCCCCGTGACAGTCAACTGGCCCTCGGTCGGCATGGTCGTGGTCTTCGTCGCCTTCGCCCTCCTGGCGCAACGAGTCGAACCGCGTCGCTGGGTGCTGGCACTCGCCCTGGCCGACTTCCTGCTGCTCATGGCCCTCATCTTCGCCCCCACCGCCTGGCTGGTTCCGGTGGCGACGGTGCCTGCCTGGTCCCTCTGGCTGGTGGCCACGAGCCTCACCATCCTGGGACTGGTGCTCGGGCTCCGCCTGGTGCTGGACCGCCCCAAGGATCCAGTGACCGGCCGGCCGATTCGACAGACCACTTTCTGGATGACCCCGTGGGTGCCGCTGCTCTTCTCGCTGCTGGCACTTCTGGGCATCGCCATGAGGATCTTTGACCACTGATCCCGGCGGCCCTGCGCCGCAAGGAGAGGAACTGACCATGACCGAGTTGGACCGGCGATGAAGACGTCAGAGCTGGAGACCTGGGAGGCGCGGTTCGCCCGTGAGCTGAGCCTGCGCGGAGCCACCGGACGCGAAGTCGGCGAGGCACTGGAAACGGTGCGGTCCCACTGCCGCGACGCCAGGGTGCATCCCGACACTGCCTTCGGCTCGTCCGTGGCCTATGCGCGGCAGCTGCGGCCCGGGCCGCTGCGTGCCCGCCGGGTGGGCCGGCTGCTCCTGGGGTGTGGCGCCTCAGTGCCCTGGCGCTGCTGAATGCCCTGGGCCCGGACGTGGCATGGACGTCGCCGGTCACCGTGACCCTGGGTGGGATCGTGGTGGGTCTGAGCGTGCTCGCCCTGCTCCTCGGGACGGTACTGGTGCTGGACCGTCGCGAATCAGCCACCAGCCGCCTGTGGCTGTGGGTGCTTGCGATAGTGGCCGTCGGCGCCGTGCTCTACTGGCTGATGACCGCGCTCCAGCAACCCATCACCCACGTGACCGCAGGCACCATCTGGGGCGCTGCGGCCTTCCTGCTGGCGGCGGGATCACTGGCCCGCCTCGCCGAGCACCGCGATCGCCCCCGTGACCCGATCACCGCCGAGGTGGTCGACGGTCACGAGTCGGTCACGCTGGTGGACCTCCTGCTACCGACCCTGGTGGCCCTGCGGCTGCTGGTGGCCCTGGCACGGATGCTGTAACAGCCCCTGACCGGCACGGCCTTCCCGACGACCGCTGCAGGCGTCCACAAACCACACTGTGAGCGGGCGTTGGTGCAGCATCTGCACCAAGACCTGCCCACGATGTGGTTTCTGGATGGGCCTTCGGCTACAGCCGCCCCAGGGATCCCAGAGCAGGGCTCAGACGAGCCTCGCGGCCAGCCAGCCGCGCACGGAATTGAGCACCGCGAGCCCGTCGGCGCCACACAGATCGGCCCAGGTCAGACTGTGCTCGGTCAGCTTCCCCTGGCGCAGGAGCCCGGCGCGCAGCACCCCGGGCAGGCACCCGTCCTTGACCGGCGGGGTGAGCCACCGTCCGTCGACCAGCACCGCCACGGTGAAGATCGACGTCTCGGTCACCTGCCCACGCTCATTGAGGAAGACCACATCGTCCACGTCCGGACGGCGCAGCCGTGCCTGGTCGAGCACCCGTCGATGGGTCGTCTTCCACCGGCGCCACGGATCGCTGCTGCGCACCCGACGGTCAGCCAGTGCCAGCCTCACCATCCCCAGCTCGGGAACGGCCCGCGAGGTCACCTCGATGCCGTCGGCACCGATGGAGAGCCGCACCGCGCCATGCCCCGAATCCGGGCTGGCCCCCAACAGCGCCTCCCGCAGGTCATCCTCGGTCCACGGCAGGCCCAGCTCCGCGCAGGTGCGGGCCCCGCGGGCCAGGTGCTCGTCGATCAGCGGGTAGTCGCCATCCACCCGGCCGAGCGTCTCCAACACCCGCACAGGTTCGACGGGCACCGAGTCCAGCACCCGGCTCTTGACGAGCAGCTCCTGCCACTCCGACGACGGCTCGGAACTCCACGTGATGCCGCCACCGGCCCCATAGCGCACCGTGCCCCGGCGCTTGTCGATGGCGGCGGTACGGATCGCGACATTGAGGGTGGCGGAGTCCGCATCGAGGATGCCGATGCTGCCGCAGTAGATACCCCTGGGGCCGGCCTCCAACTCGTCGATCGCCTGCATCGCGGCCAGTTTCGGGGCGCCGGTGATGGAGCCGCACGGGAACAGTGCGGTCAGCACGTCGACCGGGCCGAGCCCCTGCCCGAGCTCTCCCTCGATCCGGCTGACCAGCTGCCACACGCTCGGGTAGCGCTCGGCGCGGCACAGGTCCGTCACCGCCACGCTGCCGGTGGTGCAGACCTTGGCGAGGTCATTGCGCAGCAGGTCGACGATCATCACGTTCTCGGCGACGTCCTTGGCGCTGCCGAGCAGGGCCGAGCGGGCCTCGCGGTCTGTGGTGGCATCGGCGGATGTGGGCGCGGTTCCCTTCATGGGTTCGCAGGCCAGGCGCCCGTCCTGCAGGCGCACCATCAACTCGGGGCTGGCGCTGGCGACGGCGAACTCGTCGGTCTCGATGAAGCAACACCAGGCCGACTGCTGTGCCTCGGCGAGGTCTCGGTACAGGCCAAGCGGCGCACCGGCGAAGTTGTTGTGGAGCTGCGTGGTGAGGTTGGCCTGGTAGAAGTCGCCGGCCGCGATGCGCTGGCGGACCGCTTCGACATCGGCCTCGTGGCGCGCCTGGTCCGCGGCGGCTTCCCAGGGGGCGCCGACGTGGTACATCACCTCGGCGGGCTCCGGCCAGTCGAGGGGCTGGTTCACCAGACCGTCGGGCAGTACCGCG
Organism: Luteococcus sp.; assembly: GCF_043424415.1. Taxonomy (NCBI): domain Bacteria; kingdom Bacillati; phylum Actinomycetota; class Actinomycetes; order Propionibacteriales; family Propionibacteriaceae; genus Luteococcus; species Luteococcus sp. The sequence continues at coordinate 3,011 of NZ_JBHWOO010000248.1, forward strand.
AACCAGCCGAGCGGCACCGACTCGTCGCGTTGGCGCCAGCGGGTGCCGTCCGGCTGGGCGACGAGCACCTGTCCGGCCCCATAGGACAGGAATCCGGCCAGGGTGTTGCCGCCTGCGAGCCGGGAGCGCACCATCTGGAGCAGCGCCTCCACCTCGTCAGGGGTGTCGGCCCTCAGCACCTCGGCCTGCCCGGCGAAGGATCGGCTGGTGCCTGCGACGAGGTCGTCGAAGCGTAGGCGAATGTGCTGGCTCACACCAGGATCGTGGAGATCGGCAGCCCGGAGTTGGCGCCGATCTCCATGCTCGACGGCTTGGCGCCCTTGGTGACCAGCTCGGCGCCCAGCACGGCGATCATGGCGCCGTTGTCGGTGCACAGGGCCGGGCGGGGGCGACGAAGCTCCACCCCTGCTGCGGCCATCCGCTCCTCCAGCAGGGTGCGCAGCCGCGAGTTGGCGGCCACGCCACCGCCGATCAGGAAGTGCTCCAGGCCGTGGTGCTCGCACAGGTCGACGGCCTTGGCGGTGAGCACGTCGCACACCGCCTCCTGGAAGCTGGCGGCCACATCGTTGAGCGGAACGTCGAGGGCGTCGCGCTCGCGTGTCTCCACCCACCGGCTCACGGCCGTCTTCAGCCCGCTGAAGGAGTAGTCGAAGCGGTGCCTGTCGAGGTCCTTCTTCGTGGTGAGCCCGCGCGGGAAGCGGATCGCCTTCGGGTCGCCGTGCTGGGCGGCCTTGTCGATGACCGGCCCGCCCGGGTAGGGCAGGCCCAGCACGCGGGCGACCTTGTCGTAGGCCTCGCCGGCGGCGTCGTCGATGGTGCCACCCACCTGCACGATGTCGGTGGCGATGTCGTTGACCACCAGCAGTTCGGTGTGGCCGCCCGAGACGAGCAGCGCCCCGGCCGGGGTGGGCAGCGATCCGTGGTCGAGCAGGTCGACGGCGACGTGGCCGGCCAGGTGGTTGACGCCGTAGAGCGGCTTGTTGGCATAGGCGGCAAGCGCCTTGGCCGAGGCCAGACCCACCACCAGGGCGCCCATCAGGCCGGGCCCGGCGGTGACGGCGATCCCGTCGATCTCGGACAGGTCGACGTCGGCGGTGGCCAGGGCGCGTTCCAGCGCCGGCACCATCGCCTCCAGGTGGGCGCGGGAGGCCACCTCGGGCACCACGCCGCCGAAGCGCACGTGCTGCTCCACCGAGCTGGCCACCTCATTGGCCAGCAGCTCGTGGCCCCGCACGATGCCGACACCGGTCTCGTCGCAGGAGCTCTCGATGCCCAGGATCAACGGTTCACTCATCACTCCACCTGTCCTCTTGCCGGGTGCCGTCCTCGTGGCCCAGTGACGCCTCCATCACCAGGGCGTGCACGGAGGGCCCGTAGTAGTCCTCACGCCGCGCGATCAGCTCGAAACCGTTGGCCTCGTAGAGCGCCAGCGCGGCCTCGTTGTCCTCGCGCACCTCGAGCAGCATGCGCTGGGCGCCGACGGCCTGGGCCCATTCCATGCCGGCGCGCATCATCTGCCCGGCGGTGCCCTCGCCGCGACGTTCCCTGGCCACCATGATGCGGTGCAGGTCTGCGGTGTCGAGGACGCACTGGAAGGTGGCGGCGGCCATCACCCGGTCGTCGGCATCGCGCGCGGTGATGACCAGGCGGTCGTCGGCGGCGATCTCGTCCAGCCAGGCCTGGCGCCCCCAACGCTCCCACGGGCTGAAGGCGCCGGCCTCCAGTTCCAGCAGGGCGTTGACGTCGGCCTCCCGGGCCGCGCCGAAGATCATGGTCGGCCCTCGCCTGCGTGCGGGGTGGAGCCAAGCGGCTTGAGGGTGAGGCGCCGCTCGTGGGAGCCGATCAGGGTCGACTTTCGGGTGGTGGGCGCCACCGCGTCGGGCTTGCGCAGGTACATCGCGTCGCTGCCGGCGTCGGGCAGTTCGGCCCAGTGGGCGGCCATCACGCCGGCGTCCAGCGTGGTGGGTCCGGTGGCCTCGAAGAGTTCGGGGAAGGCATTGCTGCCGGGCCCGGCGACGGGAAGGCCGGCCGGGAGGCTCTCGGGTCCGCCGACGTTCGGGCCGTCCAGGCGTGTGCCAGCGGCGTCGTAGCGGGCCCAGTAGAGCTCCTTGCGACGGGCGTCGGAGGCGATCACGAACTCACCCTCGGGGGCATGCTCGGAATCGACCCACTGGCGGGCGACGACGTCGAGGCTGCACAGGCCGTGCATCGTCGAGCCCGCGAGCGAGGCGATGGTGTGGCCGGTGACGATCCCGACGCGCAGCCCCGTGAAGGGCCCCGGGCCGAGTCCGACGGCCACCTCGGTGATGTCGCTGACGGCGATGCCCTGGCCGGCACACAGTGCGCTGATGGCCGGCATCAGCTTCTCGGCGTGCCCGCGGCGGTCGGCGACCAGGTCGGTGGCCGCCACTTGGCCGTCGTGGGCCAGGGCGATGCAGATGTCGGTGGAGGTGTCCACCGCAAGGGTCCAGCTCATCCTTCGTCCTCCTGCTCGGCCAGCTGGTGCAGGTCGATGCCCTGCCAGCGCTCCCCCATGCCCTGCAAGAAGACCTGCCGGGTCTCGTCGTCGGGGTCGAGGCTTCGTCTGATGTCGATCTGCAACACGGAACTGGACAGTCCTTCGGCCAGGCCGGCGCCCCATTCCACCAGGGTGACGGCCTCGGGCAGGGTCTGGTCCAGGTCGAGGTCGAAGAGCTCGGCCTCCGATCCCAGCCGGTAGGCGTCGACGTGCACCAGGTCGGGGCCCTCGCCCAGGTTGTGGTGCACCCGGCTGAGCACGAAGGTCGGCGAGATCACCGGCCCCTCCACCCCCAGCCCGGCACCGATGCCCTGGGTCAGCGTGGTCTTGCCGGCGCCCAGGTCTCCGGAGGCGACGACCACGTCACCGGCGCGCAGCAGCAGCGCGAGACGTCGTCCCAGGTCCTGCATGGCCTCGCCGGTGGAGACCTCGATGATCGCGGGCAGTTCGATGCCCATCACCCAGCCCTGGTCGGTCAGGCCGACCTGGCTGAAGCCGTGCTCGACCCACCAGCGGCGGGTCTCGGGAAATTCCTTGCGACACAGCAATTCGACGCACCGCACGCCCAGCTCACCGAAGACATCCCCGGCGCCGCGCACCATCTGCGCGGCCACCCCGCGGGTGCGGGCCGAGGGCCGCACGCTCACCCGGTGCAGCCGCCCCACCGGGCCGTCGATGCTGGTCAGCAGGCAGCCGATCACCTGGCCGTCGCGCAGGGCGAGGATGCCGGGTGCCTGGCGCAGGCGCTGTTCGATGTCCGCGACCGTGTCCGACAATGCCGCGGCCGGCGGGTCCACCGCCGGCCGGGCACCGAAGGCCTCGTGGATGACCTGCAGCATCGCCGGGGCGTCGGACGCCTCGGCCACGCGCAGTTCGACCTTCTCAGATTCGTTCACGTCGTCCCACTGTAGTCATCGTGCTGGTCATTCGGCGGGCTTGAGCGCCCGCCGGACAGGGCTCAGCGCTCGCGGCGCCATCCCTCGCCACCGCGACCGCCACGGTCACGGTCACCGCCGCCGAAGCGACGTCCACCACCGCCCTGGCCGCGGTCGCCGCCGAAGCGACGTCCGCCGCCACCCTGGCCGCGGTAGCCACAGTAT
>NZ_JBHWOO010000249.1:0-3473 GCF_043424415.1 Luteococcus sp.
TAGACGGCATTGGTGTGCTGTCCGGTGCTGGTGGAGAAGTTGTCGACCGGCAGCGCGAAGAAGGCGCGGTAGGCCATCGAGTGGCCGTCGACGAGCAGGAGCTTCGGCTGGGCAGGGGTCAGATCAGTCACGTCCCCGACTCTAGTGGCCGCCACCGACAGCGACATGGCCGTCGGCGCGAGCTGCCCTAGAGTGACGCGCATGAATGGTGCCGAACTGCCCGACTGGGTCGCCGACCTGGTCAGCCCCCTGGACGACAAGCTCGGCCTCGAGCTGCTTGAGGTGGGTCCCGAACGCGTCGTCGGGCGAATCCCGGTGCAGGGCAACACGCAGGTGGTGGGACTGCTGCACGGAGGGGCGAGCGCCGCGCTGGTGGAGACGCTCGGATCGGTGGCGGCACTGGCCCATGCGCGCGAGCAGGGCGGGATCGCGGTCGGCATCGACCTGAACATCACCCACCACCACGCCGTGCGCACGGGCTGGGTGACGGGCGTTGCCAACGCCTTGCAGCGGGGGCGGCAGCTGGTGAGCTACCAGGTGGAGCTGACCAATGACGAGGGCCGACGCACCGCCTCCGGCCGGCTGACCTGCCTGGTCAGGCCCACCCCTGGCAAGGGGCCGGGCGGCGCGGGCAGCTGATGCCGTCCTGCGCCGCCCCGGCGGTCACTTCTTGGTCTTGCCCTGGGTGATGACCTTCTCGGCGACCTCGCGCATCGAGATGCGAAGGTCCATGGCGGTCTTCTGGATCCAGCGGAAGGCCTCCGGCTCGCTGAGGCCCAGCCCTTCCTGCAGCATGCCCTTGGCCTGGTCCACCGCCTTGCGGGAAGCCAGGCGCTCCTCGAGGTCGGCCACCTCGTCCTCGACGGCGCGGATCTCGGCGAAGCGACCCATGGCGATCTCGATCGCGGGCACCACGTCGGAGGCATCGAAGGGCTTGACCACATAGGCCATCGCACCGGCCTCCCGGGCCCGCTCCACCAGGTCGCGCTGGCTGAAGGCCGTCAGCATGACCACCGGGGCGATGCGCTCCTCGGCGATGACCTCGGCGGCAGTGATGCCGTCCATCCGGGGCATCTTGACGTCCATCACGACCAGGTCTGGGTCGAGCTCACGGGCCAGTTCGACGGCCTCCTGGCCGTCGGATGCCTGTCCCACGACCTCGTAGCCCTCGTCGGTCAGCAGCTCGACGAGGTCCATCCGGATGAGGGCCTCGTCCTCGGCGACCAGGACGCGCGGCCTGGGACGGTTGGTGGTGTTCTCTGCGTTGCTCACGGGGCGTCCTTGCGTTGGCGTTGTACGGACTGCAGGGGATTGGGTGGTCTGACCTCACTCAGGATTCCACACCACGCCGTGTGGTCAACAGGCCGGACGAGCTTGGTATTCCCCCACAACCCACGGGCACCACGGGTGTGCCCAGGGAGTGCCCAGGAGGGGAGTCGAACCCCCACGGTCGTGAGACCAGACGGGTTTGAGCCGTCCGCGTATGCCATTCCGCCACCCGGGCAGGTGGATCTTGAGTTGTCCATGATGCCACAACGACATCGGCGTGACATGTCACACCATCGTCGGCACCCACCCCCACGGGCGGGTGCCGACGACATCACGTGGTGCGTCGTGCAGACTGCCGGATCAGTGCTGGTCGTCCATCGCCGGGCCCTTGATCTTGTGGACCCGCAGCGAGTTCGTCTTGCCCGGAACACCCATCGGGGAGCCCGAGACGATGACGATGTATTCGCCCACCTGTACCTGGCCGGCGTCCAGCATGATCTTCTCCACCGCGCGCACCATCTCTTCCGGATCGGTGAACTCGGGGGTGATCTGCGCAGTGGCACCCCAGGTGAGGGTCATGGTCTGGCGGGTCGACTGGTCGGGGGTGAAGACCAGCATGGGGATTGCTGGACGCAGGCGCGACAGGCGCTTGGCGGTGTCACCCGACTTGGTGAAGGCCACCAGGTACTTGGCGTCGACGCGCTTGGCCACCTCGGCGGCCGCCTTGGCGATCACGCCACCAGTGGTGTGCGGGTCCCAGTCGATCTCGTTGATCTTCGCCAGGCCGTGCTCCTCGGTGTTGTTGACGATGTCGGCCATCGTGCGCACCGTCTCGATCGGGTAGGCACCCACCGAGGTCTCGCCCGAGAGCATGACGGCATCGGCACCGTCGAGGATGGCATTGGCCACGTCAGAAGCCTCGGCGCGCGTCGGACGCGGCGCCGAGATCATCGACTCCAGCATCTGGGTGGCGACTATGACAGGCTTGGCCCACTTGCGCGCGGCCCGCACGATCCGCTTCTGCACCAGCGGCACCTCGTAGAGGGGCAGCTCCACACCCAGGTCGCCACGGGCCACCATGAAGGCGTCGAAGGCGTCGATGATGGCGTCGAGGTTCTGGATGGCCTGCGGCTTCTCCAGCTTGGCGATCACCGGGACGCGGCGACCCTCCTCGTCCATGATCTCGTGGACGCGGGTGATGTCGTCCGCGCTGCGCACGAAGGACAGGGCGATCATGTCGACGCCCTTGCCCAGCGCCCAGCGCAGGTCCGACTCGTCCTTCTCGCTCAGGGCGGGGACGCTGACGGCGACGCCGGGCAGGTTGATGCCCTTGTTGTTGGACACGGGGCCCGCAACGGTCACGCGGCAGACCACGTCGGTCTCGGTGACCTCGGTGGCCTCCATGGCGATCCGGCCGTCGTCGATCAGGATGGTGTCGCCGGGCTTCACGTCACCCGGCAGGCCCTTGAAGGTGGTCGAGGAGCGGGTCTGGTCACCCTTGATGTCATCGGTCGTGATGGTGAAGGTCTGGCCATAGCTCAGCTGCACCTTGTCCTCGGCGAAACGCCCGAGGCGGATCTTCGGGCCCTGGAGGTCAGCCAAGACGCCCACGGTCTTGCCGGTCTTCTCGGCAGCATCGCGCACCAGCGTCAGGCGCTTGTCGTGCTCCGAGTAGTCACCGTGACTCATGTTGAGGCGGGCGACGTCCATGCCCGCATTGACGATTTCTTCCATACGCTCCGGGGTCGAGACTGCCGGCCCGAGCGTGCACACAATCTTTGCTCTACGCACAGGTCAAGACTACCTGAAGCCTCTTGTGGAAAGGCTGAGCGCGCCGGGTTGCCAAGGGTTGTTCACGCCCCCGTCACCCCACCGACGCCGGGGCTCACCCCTCGCGGACGATCTCCAGGGCCGCTGCCAGGTCGTCGGGATAGTCCGAGGTGAAGGTGACCCACTCCCCCGTCCCGGGATGGGTGAAGGACAGTTCCACCGCGTGCAGCCACTGGCGCACCAGGCCCAGGCGCTGGGCCAGCACCGGATCGGCACCATAGGTGGGGTCGCCGACGCAGGGGTGCTTCAGGGCGGCCATGTGCACACGGATCTGGTGGGTGCGCCCCGTCTCCAGGTGCACCTCCAGCAGGCTGGCGTGCCGGTGGGCCTCCAGCGTCTCGTAGTGGGTCACCGAGTGACGGCCACCGTCCACG
>NZ_JBHWOO010000250.1:0-3937 GCF_043424415.1 Luteococcus sp.
GTCGGCGAGGATGAGCTCGGTGTTGATGACGGAGATGTCGGAGGTGGGGTTGACCTCGCCGTCGACGTGGATGACGTTCTCGTCGTCGAAGGCACGGACGACCTGGCAGATGGCGTCGGCCTCGCGGATGTTGGCCAGGAAGGCATTGCCCATGCCCTCGCCCTGGCTGGCGCCCTTCACGATGCCGGCGATGTCGACGAAGCTGACCGTTGCCGGAAGGATCTCCCTGGAGCCGTGAACCTTGGCAAGTTCCGGCAGCCGCGCGTCGGGGACCCCGACGACGCCGACATTCGGCTCGATGGTGGCGAACGGGTAGTTCGCTGCCAGGACGTCGTTCCGCGTGAGAGCGTTGAACAACGTCGACTTGCCCGCATTCGGGAGACCGACGATTCCAATGGTGAGTGCCACGGCGACAGCCTACTGGCCGGGCACGATCCCCCACCAACCGGACGACTCGGCCGTGCACGTACCCCCTCCCAAAGTTCTATGGTTGACGGCATATTCATACTCGGGGGAGACAGAACAATGAGCAGCAGCACGCCCAGGCGCGCACTTGTCGAGAACAAGCAACGTTCGCGGACGCCTCTTCTGGTTGGCGCCGTTGGACTCGCGACGGTCGCCGTCATCGCCACCGTGGCCACCGTGGCCACCGCACTGAACCATGACGACCAGCAGACCACCGGGGCCAGGCCGCGCGCGAGCAGCTGCAGCAGTATCACGGTGTTCGCCGATCCGGCCTGGGCCGAGAGCGTGCGCCAGGCGGGCAAGGCCTGGGGCGAGTCGCTGGGCCAGGCCGATTGCGAGACGGTCACGGTCACCGAGCAGACGACGGCCACCACGCTGTCCAAGGGACTGGGCAGCACCGACGCGTGGGTTCCCGAGGATCCCAGTGCGATCGCCGGCGCGAAGGACCCCGCCCTGGCCAAGGCCGCCAGCACGACTGTCGGCAGTTCGCCGCTGGTGCTGGTGAACACGCCCGAGGCGCACGAGGCCCTCGGCAAGCCCCTGCAGGGCGAGACGCCGCCCACCAGCCTCAACACCGCCACCCCGGCGCAGGTGGACCTCACCAAGGCCGAGCAGCGCATCGTCGACCAGGTGCCGCTGGCCCAGGTGACCAGAAGCTGGCCACTGATCCTGCCGACGCCAATGGCCTGACCGCGGTTGGCCCCCGCACGGGTGTCACCGCGCTGGCGCTGGCTTTGGCGAGCAAGACGCCGGTGAGGGCGAGCTGGTTGCAGCCGTCGGCCGGGCTGTCCATGGGTGTCATCTCGTCGGAGACCGACGAGGACGTGGCGACCTTCACCACTTGACTGAAGGGCCCCGACGGTCGCAAGGCGCTGGCGGAGGCGGGCGTCAGCGCAGGCCAGGAGCAGCCGAGTGCCATGTCGCTGGGCCAGGTGGGTCTCAGCGGCACCGTCCCGGCGGTGACGGCGGCTGACCGCACCCGGGTGGAGACCACCCACCCGGTGCACCAGCAGCTGGCCAAGCGTGACAGCGTCCTGCTGGTGATCGACACCTCGGGCTGGATGCTCAAGCCGCTGGGCGCCGGTGGCCCACCGCGCATCCGGGTGATGACCGACTACATCCTGAAGTCCTTCGGCGCCTTCCCGTCCGGCATGAGCAATGGCATCATCACCTTCAATGCCACCGAGGACGCGGCCCAGACGCCGCGGGTGACCACGGTGATCGCGCTGCAGCCGGACGACACCAAGCAGTGGATCGCGGCCGAGCCGAAGTACCTGGCGACGCTCGCGGGCATCAAGCCCGAGGGCGGCACCCCGCTCTACGAGGCGATCGACACTGCCTGGACGCACAGCATGGCGAACTACCAGGAGGGTCGCACCAATCGGATCATCGTGGTGACTGACGGCGCCGACCAGGACGCGAAGAGCAAGGTGACCTACGACGCGATGATGAAGACGCTGCAGCAGAAGGACCCGGCCAAGCCGATCAAGGTGACCTATGCCGCGATCGGCCCGGACGCCGACCATGCCAGCCTGCAGAAGATCGCCACGGCGACCGGCCAGCAGGCGGCGCAGCTGAACACGACAGCCGAGCTGGAGCAGAAGTTCACGGCGGTGCTGGAGTCCTGAGGGCGCACGGTGCTCAGCCGGCGGCTACTCCTTCCACCACCGACCACGAGGGACGACCATTGTTCAGTCTCACAGCACGCTGGCGGGTGAGCCGGGCCATGGACTCTGGGTCGCTGCCGTCGACATTGATCAGGGCCGCTGGTGAGAGCGGGGGCACACTCACGCTGCTGATCAGCTCGTGGGCGGTGCTGCGGTAGGCCTCGTCGGAGCTGAACAAGACCTCGTCCATCTTCTCGTTGGGGCGAAGGCCGGTGAAAACGATGTCGATGTCCTTGCCGGAGCGTTCAATGAGGTTCTTGGCGACGTCATGGATCCTGACGGGTTCGCCCATGTCGAGCACCATCACTTCACCGGGCGTGCCGATGGCGCCGGCCTGGATCACCAACTCGCATGCTTCGGGAATGGTCATGAAGTAGCGGGTGATGTCCGGGTGGGTGACCGTCAGTGGTCCGCCTTGGGCGATCTGGCGCGTGAAGGTCTCCAGCATGGAGCCGCGAGATCCCAGTACATTGCCGAAGCGGACGCTCAGGTAGGCGCCGCCGGTCTTCTGTCCGTAGAAGGCGGTCAGTTCCTCCGCGATGCGCTTGGTCTTGCCCAGCACGCTGGTGGCGTCCGCGGCCTTGTCCGTGGAGATGTTGATGACCCGTTCGGCGCCATACTTTTCCGAGGAGCGCATCACGTTGAGGCTCCCCTGCACGTTGGTCTTCCACCCCTCGTGGGGGTACATCTCGAGCATGGGAAGGTGTTTGAGCGCGGCGGCGTGGAAGACCACATCCGGCTCGTGCTCGGCGAAGACCTGGTCCAGCGCCTCGGCATCGCGGATGTCGCACAGCACCATGTTGCGGGTGTTGAGCAGGCCTTGGTTGTAGATGCTCAGGGAAGTGCTGTGCAGGCCCGACTCGTCACGGTCGAGCATGACGAGTTCCTTGGGTCCAAAGGTGTGCACCTGGCGGGCGATCTCGCTGCCGATGGAGCCACCTGCGCCCGTGACCAGTACGGTCCTGCCTTGCAGGTAGCCAGCGATGGAGCTGAGATCTGTCTTGATCTGGCTGCGTCCCAACAGGTCGACGACGTTGACCTCCTGGAGCTGGTTGAGGTGCAGCTGGCCGCCGACCATCTGGTCCAGCGGGGGCAGCACGAGCAACTTCAGGCCGTTGGCCTTGGCGACGGCATTGAGTTCCTGCAGCTCGGCGCCGGTGGCGTTGCCCATGGCGATGATGATCTTCTGCACGCCCTGTTCCCGCGCCACGCGGGTCATGTCCTTGCCTGTGCCGCGAACGCAGGTGCCGAGCAGGTGCAGGTTGCGCTTCTCCGGGGCGTCGTCAAGGAAGCCGCGGATCTCATACTGGCTGTCCGGATCATTGTGGATCAGGCGTCCCAACTGGCCGCCGGCATTGCCAGCGCCGTAGATGAGGACGGGCTCGGCAGGGGTGGTGACGGTTCGCGGGGCGCCGTGGCGTTCGAGCACGGCGCGTGCGACGGAATGTCCCCATGCCATGATGAGCAGGGCGCCCATGGGTGCGGTGACGGTGACGCCTCGGCTGAAGTCGGTGAGCAGGCCGAAGCACAGGCCGAGGAAGAGTCCGATGCCCATCACGACGGTGCCCAGCAGCAGGGCTGCCTCGAAGCTGCCGATGCGGTAGCGGCCCCGGTAGAGCTTGAGGGTGATGCCGACCATGACCTGCAGGATGGCGGCGAGGCCTGCGTAGAGGTAGGCCATCCTCCACTGCACCCCGGTGACAGCGAAGTCATAGCGCGCCCCCAGATAGGCGAAGCTGGCGAGGAACCAGGCCAGGCAGTCCCAGACGGCCATGCCGGTGCGGATGACGAGGGCGCGGCGGGCG
>NZ_JBHWOO010000251.1:0-2823 GCF_043424415.1 Luteococcus sp.
GTTGTTCGGGGGCTGGGCCGCACACCTGGCGCCGAGGGTGGCAGGGTCAGCGGGAGACCCGACCCAGGAAGGCCTTGGTGCGTTCCTCGCGCGGGTTGTCGATGAGCTCGGCGGCCGGCCCCTCCTCGACCACGACACCGCCGTCCATGAACACGACCCGGTCGGCCACCTCGCGGGCAAATCCCATCTCGTGGGTGACCACGACCATGGTCATGCCCTTGCTGGCAAGGTCCTTCATCACCGACAGCACCTCGCCGACCAGCTCGGGGTCCAGTGCGCTGGTGGGTTCGTCGAAGAGCATCAGGTCGGGATCCATGGCCAGTGCGCGCGCGATGGCCACGCGCTGCTGCTGGCCGCCCGACAGGTGGCTGGGGAAGGCATTGGCGCGGTCGCCCAGTCCCACCTGGTCCAGCAGGTCGCGGCCCCGACGTTCGGCCTCGGCCCTGTTGGCCCCCTTGACCACGATCGGCGCCTCGGTGATGTTCTCCAGGGCGGTCTTGTGCGGGAACAGGTTGAAGCGCTGGAAGACCATGCCGACGGTGGAGCGCTGACGGGCGATGTCCTTGTCGGTGCGCTGGTAGAGCCGGTCGCCGCGACGCTCCACGCCGATCTGCTCGCCGTCGACCCAGATCTCGCCGGCGGTGATGGTCTCCATCTGGTTGATCAGGCGCAGGAGGGTGGTCTTGCCCGAGCCCGACGGCCCCAGCAGGCAGACGACCTCACCACGGCGCACCTCGAGGTTGATGCCCTTGAGCACCTCGAGCGGGCCGAAGGACTTGCGCACGTCGAGGGCGCGCACCTGGACGTCACTGGCCGGGACGTCACTGGACGGGTCGGCGCTGCTCATCAGTGGTCTCCTCCGGTGTAGGACAGCGGGGCATGGCCGCGTCCGAAGCGCTTCTCCAGCCAGCTCTGGCCAATCATCATGATGCTGGTGGTGATCAGGTAGTACAGGCAGGCCGCCATGTAGACGGGGATCATCTTGTAGTAGTTGGTGCCGATGCTGCGCAGCTGGTACAGCATCTCGGTGGACAGCGGCAGGGCGATCAGCAGCGAGGTGTCCTTGAACATGGCGATCGTCTCGTTGCCCATCGGCGGGATGATCACGCGCATCGCCTGCGGCAGGATGATCCGCTTCATGGCCTGCTGGCGCGTCATGCCCAGCGCGGTGGCGGCCTCCATCTGGCCCTTGTCGACACTGATGATGCCCGAGCGGGCGATCTCGCTGAAGTAGGCGGCCTCCGACAGGCCCAGACCCAGCATGGCGCCGAGGAAGCCGGTGAACAGCTGGTTGGCGTCCAGGGTGGCGATCCGCAGGGTCCCGTCCAGCCCCATCAGGTTCATCAGCTCGCGGTCATAGGGGATGCCGATTCCCACGCCATTGGGGAAGAAGGCGCCGGCCGCGCCGAGGATCGACAGCAGCACGTAGCGGGGGATGGAGCGGAAGAACCAGGCATAGGCGAAGGCGACGCCGCTGAGCAGCGTGTTGTCGCTCATCCGCATCATCGCCAGGATGATGCCGCCCACCACGCCGACCACCATGGAGCCGAGGGTGACCATGATGACGCCGAGCCAGAAGCCCTTGGCCACCGGCACCTGGCGCATGGCGTCGAGGGTGAAGAGCCAGTCGAAGGCGGGATTGGTGGCCAGCTGGTGCACCATCATCAGCAGGATGGCGGCCACCAGGATGGCGCTCAGGGTGCGCCAGGGATGGCGGACCGGAACCACCTGGACCGGTTCGGTGGGATTGGACTGGTGGGTACCTGACACGGATGTGCTCACTTGCCGTTCACCTCGAAGGTCTCGACTGCGCCATCGGTCTGGTTCCACTTGGCGAGGATCTGCTCGTAGTGGCCCGACTCCTTGAGGTCGGTATAGGCGGCCTGCACGGCTTTGGCCAGCTCGGGCTGGTCCTTGCGGCTGACCACGCCATAGGGGGCGGTGTCATAGCTTTCGCCGAGCTCCTCGAGCTTTCCATTGCTCATCTTGATCGCGTACAGCGCGATGGGGGAGTCGGCGGCCATCATGTCGGCCCGGCCGCTCATCATGGCGGTATTGGCCTCCCCCTGGTCGGAGAAGCTGAGCAGCTTGATGGGATTGCCCTTGCACTTGGCCTGGGCCTGCTTCATCTCCATCTCCTGCACCACGCCGACCTGGACGGCGACCGAGTGTCCGCACGGGGGCTCGCCGGCCTTGACCTGCTTCGGGTTGCCCTGCTGCACCACCCACAGCGATCCGGCCGAGAGGTAGCTGACCATGTCGACGGTCCTTGTGCGCTCGGGCGTGACCGTGAAGGCGGAGACGCCGGCGTCGTACTTCTTGGCCTGGATGCCGATCAGGATCTGGTCGAAGGGGCTCTGCTTCCACTCCACCTCGACGCCCATCCGCTGGGCGGCGGCATTGAACAGGTCGATGTCCATGCCGCTGATCGTGCCGCCCTCCAGGAATTCGACGGGCTTGTAGTTGGGGCTGGTGCCCACGACGATCTTCTTGCTCTGCTGGATGCTGGCCGGGAGCTGCGCGAAGAGCTCCTGGCTTGCCTGGACCGGAGGCAGCTCGGACCCGGCCGAGCTGGTCGGGAGGCCCGATCCGCTCAGGTTGGTGGCGCACCCACTGGCGAGCAGTGCGGTGCAGACGGCTGCTGCGAGGGCAGCAGACCTTGGCGGATGCTTCATGCGCAAAATCCTCCCGGACACTGATGGACGCACCATCCTCTCACCGAAATATCTTCGGTTTCCACTCAGCCCACCATGCGTCATCCCGAAGGGCGAGAAAGTGCCCACCCTGCAGGACGCAGCAGTGCCCGCCACGGATCCGTGGCGG
>NZ_JBHWOO010000252.1:0-5996 GCF_043424415.1 Luteococcus sp.
ACGGGATTGCCGCCAAAGGTGGTGCCGTGCTCGCCGGGATTCAGCAGGGCCGCGGCGGGGCCCGTCGCGATGCAGGCGCCGATGGGGAAGCCATTGCCCAGTCCCTTGGCCACCGTCACCAGGTCGGCCGTGACACCCGACGGGGTGCTCGCCAGCCAGGAACCACAGCGTCCGATTCCCGTCTGGACCTCGTCGATCCACAACAGCGCGCCCACCTGATCGGTGAGCCGGCGTGCCTCTGCAAGGTAGCCCTCGGGCAGCGGCAGCACGCCATTCTCGCCCTGGACTGTCTCCACCACCACGGCCGCCACCCGTTCGTCGAGTGCTGCCTCCAGTGCTCCGAGGTCCCCGAAGGGCAGGAAGGTGACCTCCCCCGGAAGCGGCTCGAAGGGCTCGCGGTACTTCTGGTTGGCGGTGATCGCCAGCGCTCCCATCGTGCGGCCGTGGAAGGCGCCCTCCATGGCGAGGATCCGCGTGCGCCCGGTGCGACGAGTGACCTTGAAGGCGGCCTCGTTGGCCTCGGCACCGGAATTGGTGAAGAAGACCTTGGCTCCGCGGTCGGGATCATTGGCCAGGGCCAGACCCACCAGGCGCTCGGCGAGTTCCACCTGCGTCGGCGTGGCAAAGAAATTGGACACGTGCCCCAGGGTGGCCATCTGTGCGCTGACCGCCTGGTTGACCCGGGGATGGGCATGGCCCAGCGCGGTGACGGCCAGCCCGGCGAGCATGTCGGTGTACTGCTTGCCGTCGGCATCCCAGACCTGCGTCCCGCTGCCCCGGACGAAGACGCGCTGCGGAGTGCCGAAGGTGTTCATCATCACGTGGCCGTACCGCGTGGTGAAGGCGTCCTGCGAGGCGGACGACGTCGTGGTCTCGTTGCTCATCGGGCCACCTCCTGGGTGACGGGCTGGGCCGTCTGGCCGGCACGGTCGGGGTCGCCGGACGGGCCGTCGGGATCTGCGACGACCATGGTGCCGACGCCGTCATTGGTGAAGATCTCCAGCAGCAGGCAGTGCTGGACGCGGCCGTCGATCACCGTGGCCCGCGGCACCCGGGCCTGGACCGCACGCAGGCAGGCCTCCATCTTGGGGCGCATCCCCGTTGCCAGGCTGGGCAGCAGCTCTGCCAGCTCGGAGGCGGTGATCTGGGTGATCACGTCCTCGGAGTCGGGCCAGTTGGCATAGAGGCCGGCGACATCGGTCATCATCACCAGTCGCTCGGCGCCCAGCGCGACGGCCAGGGCAGAGGCGGCGGTGTCGGCATTGACGTTGTGCACGTCCCCGGCATGGTCCGGTGCCACGGTGGCCACCACGGGGATGCGTCCGGCCTCGATCAGGTCGAGCACCGCGTCAGGGTTCACGCTGGCGACATCACCAACCAGACCAAGATCAACATCCTCACCGTCGACCACGGTCCCCCGGCGTCGGGCCGTGAACAGTCCCCCGTCCTCGCCCGACATGCCGACCGCGAAGGGACCATGGGCGTTGATCAGGTTCACCAGTTCCCGGCCGACCTTGCCGACCAGGACCATCCGGACGACATCCATCGCCTCGGGAGTGGTGACCCGGAAGCCACCCTTGAACTCACTGTCGATGTCCAGGCGCTGCAGCATGTGTGAGATCTGCGGGCCACCACCGTGCACCACCACCGGCTTCACCCCGCAGCGGCGCAGGAAGACGATGTCCTCGGCGAAGGCCTGCTTCAGCTCCTCGTTGATCATGGCATTGCCGCCGTACTTGATCACCACGACCTTGCCGGCATACTGCGCCAGCCAGGGCAGGGCCTCGATGAGCGTGTTGGCCTTGGACACCAAGGAGGCGGTGTCGATGCTGCGTGCATGGCTCATGACGAGTACTCCGCATTCTCCTGGACATATCCGTAGGTCAGGTCATTGGTCCAGACACTCGCCTGGCTGGGTCCGTGGTTGAGGTCGACGACGACGTCAACCTGCCGCCCCGACAGGTCGACCAGTGCGCGGTCCTCGCCGATGCCGCCCTGGCGGAAGACACAGACGCCGTTGAACCAGACGTCGACCTGGTCGGGGCCGAAGGCGGCGCCGGTGGTGCCCACCGCCGACAGCACACGCCCCCAGTTGGGGTCCTTGCCGAAGATGGCGCACTTGAACAGGTTGTTGCGGGCGATCGAGCGACCCACCTCGAGGGCGTCGGTCTCGCTGGCGGCATTGCGCACGGTGATCGTGACGTCGTGGCTCGAGCCCTCGGCGTCGGCCAGGAGCTGCATGGCCAGGTCCTGGCAGACAGCCGTCAGGGCCTGTGTGAACTCGTCGCCCCGGGGAGCCACTCCACTGGCACCACTGGACATGATCACCACGGTGTCATTGGTGGACTGGCAGCCGTCGGAGTCCACCCGGTCGAAGGTCTGGCTGCAGGCCTCGCGCAGGGCACGGTCCAGTGCCAGCGGCCGGATGTCGGCGTCGGTGGTGATCACCACGAGCATCGTGGCCAGCGCCGGGGCCAGCATGCCTGCGCCCTTCGCGATGCCGCCGATGCTCCACCCGCCGGGGCTGGTGTGGCTGGCCATCTTGCGCACCGTGTCGGTGGTCATGATCGCAGCCGCCGCATCGGCCCCGCCCTGCACGCTGGCCGACGCGACTGCATCGTCGACACCGGCCAAGAGCTCGTCCATGGGCAGCCGGACGCCGATCAGACCGGTGGAGCAGACGGCGACGTCCATGACGGTGCAGTCCAGTGCCTGGGCGGCGCGGGTGGCGGTCTGCAGCGAGTCCGCGAGCCCCCCCTTGCCGGTGCAGGCATTGGCCCCACCGGAGTTGAGGACCACGGCGCGCAGGGTGCCGTCGGCCACCGCCTCCCGGGACCACTGGACGGGCGCGGCGACGAAGCGGTTGGAGGTGAAGACCGCGCTGGCATCCTGCAGCGGTCCATCGTTGACGACCACGGCCAGGTCATGCTTGCCGGAGTCCTTGATGCCGCAGGCCAGACCAGCCGCCCGGAAACCCCGGGGCGTGGTGACCGACCCAGCTCTCTCGACGGAGAACTCCTGGGCCTCGTGGGTGCTCTCCTGCTGGGTCATGGTGCCACTCCGATCGTGTTCAGGCCGGTGACCTCATCGAGGCCAAGCGCCAGGTTCATGGACTGCACCGCTTGCCCGGCGGTGCCCTTGCAGAGGTTGTCGAGGGTGGCGACCGCGACCACACGACCGGCATCGGCATCGAGGGTTGCATTGACGTGGACGGCATTGCTGCCCACCACGTGCTGGCTCTGCGGCCACTGCCCCTGGGGCAGGACGTGGACGAAGGGCTCGTCGCGATAGGTGTCGGCATAGGCCTGGTGGACCTGCTCGGCGGTGATCCCCTCGCGGGCGGGGGCGCTGACCACGGCGAGGATGCCGCGGGCCATCGGGACCAGCAGGGGTGTGAAGCTGACGCTCGGGCTCTGCGCGCCCAGGCGTGCGAAGTTCTGCAGCAGTTCGGGGACGTGGCGGTGCACTCCGCCCACGCCGTAGGCGCTGGCCGAGCCGACCAGCTCGGCACCGAGCAAGTTGGGCTTCGCCGCCTTGCCGGCGCCCGAGGAACCGGAGGCGGCGGCGATGACGACATCATGGCCGTCGACGAGCTCGTGCAGCAGGGCGGGCATCAGCGCCAGGGTGCTGGTGGTCGGATAGCAGCCCGGCACGGCGATGCGTCGGGTGGTGGCCAGCTCCTTGCGAGCACCGGGCAGTTCGGGCAGGCCATAGGGCCAGGTGCCTGCATGCTCGCTCTTGTAGTACTTGGTCCACTGCTCAGCATCAGCCAGGCGGAAGTCGGCGCCGCAGTCAATCACCAGGACCTCATCACCCAGCTCGGCGGCCACCGCCGCCGAGGCGCCGTGCGGCAGGGCCAGGAAGACGACGTCGTGGCCGGCCAGGTTCTCGTGGGTGGTCTCCAGCACCGGGCGGTCGGCCAGCGGCACCAGGTGCGGCTGGTGCTCCCCCAGCAGGCTTCCGGCACTGGAACCGGCGGTGAGGGATCCGATGCTCACCTCAGGATGGGCCAGCAGCAGGCGAAGCACCTCGCCGCCGGCATAGCCGGTGCACCCGGCCACTGCCACGCGATAACTCATGGGCATAACTATGCCACAAATGGAATAAGTATTCCTTGGATTCCATGACCCGGACCCGCTGCTGACCGGCTCAGGGCAGCTGCCGGGCAATGCCCTCCACCAGGCAGCGCAGGGCGAAGTCGAAACCCTCCGAACCCGAAGCACCACCGGGCAACAGGCCCAGCTGCTTCATGACCAGGATGTTCTGCTCCTCCGAGACGTGCCCCAGCACCAGGTGCAGCACCGCCTGGGCAGCCCAGCCGGCCCTCTGTTGGTCGAGGCCGGCCTCGACCAGCCAGCGGCGGGGATCCTCGGTCGGGTCCTTCTCGCACAGGCCACTGGCCAAGGCCGTGGCGACGAGTTCGGCGCTGTCACGATGGGCCAGCAGGACCCTCCGCAGCCCTCCGCCCCACAGCAGCAAGGCCGCCGCGGGATCGGCGATGGCCATCTGCTGGCCCACCACCTGGGACAGGATCCGGTCGGCAACCGCCGCAAGCAGGCTCTGCTTGTTGGCCACGTGCCAGTACAGGGCACCAGCCTTGACCCCCAGGGCGTCGCCGAGGCGTCGCATGGACAGGTCTGCCATGCCGTAGCTGTCCAGGATCTCGACCGCCTGGTCGACGACCTGCTCGCGCGTCAGCGCCATGCGTGCCTTCCCTCGCACTGGTGGACCCCCGATTGTGGAGTCGACTTGAACGGTGTTCAATGTTCTTTGAACGGTGTTCAACAGAACACGACAAGGAACCTAGCACTGCGACGGCAGCGACCCCAGGAGCACTGATGGACCTCGAGACCATGACCCGGACCGCACTGGCAGGCCAGTCGATCACCCCGGAACAGGCGCTGGAGGTGCTCCAGTGCCCCGACGAGGAGGTCCTGGGCCTCGTCGCCGCCGCCGGACGGGTGCGGCGCCACTTCTTCGGCAACCGGGTCAAGCTCAACTACCTGGTCAACCTCAAGAGCGGCATCTGCGCCGAGGACTGCGGCTACTGCTCACAGCGCCTGGGCGCCAACTCCGGCATCCTCAAGTACACCTGGCTCAAGGACGAGAAGGTGCACGAGGTCGTCGAAGCCGGGCTGGCCAGCGGCGTCAAGCGCGTGTGCATGGTCGCCTCCGGCACCGGGCCGTCCAACCGTGAGACCGACAAGGTCGCCGGCATGATCGAGGGCATCAAGCAGGCCCACCCCGAGGTGGAGGTGTGCGCATGCCTGGGCTTCGTCACCGAGGAGCAGGCCAAGAAGCTGCGCGCCGCCGGAGCCGACGCCTACAACCACAACGTCAACACCGCGGAGTCGCACTACGAGGACATCTGCACCACCCACACCTATGCCGACCGCACCGACAACATCGAGACGGTCAAGGGTGCCGGGCTGTCCCCCTGCTCCGGCCTGATCGCCGGCATGGGCGAGAGCTCCGAGCAGCTGGTCGAGGCCATCTTCGCGCTGCGCGAGATGGGCGTGGACTCGGTGCCGGTCAACTTCCTGCTACCCTTCGACGGCACCCCGCTCGAGGGCCAGCGCACGCTGCAACCGCTGGAGTGCCTGCGCATCCTGGCCATGGTGCGCCTGGTGCACCCCGACACCGAGGTGCGCGCCGCCGCGGGCCGCGAGCAGCACCTGCGCAGCCTCCAGTCGGTCAGCCTCGAGGTGGTCAACTCCATCTTCCTGGGTGACTACCTCACCAGCGAGGGCCAGTCGGGCCAGGACGACCTGCGGATGATCGCCGATGCCGGCTTCGTCATCGAGGGCCAGGAGCCAGAGCCCAGCAAGGGGCTCGACCACGCGCAGGTGCCGATCCGTCGCCGCGGTGCGGGCACCGAGCTCGCCCCCAACGTCTGATCGTCCACAGCTCCCGGGCGTCTCACACCAGCCGGACACGACGAGGGCCGCAGTCCCCTGACTGGGGACTGCGGCCCTCGTGCCGTCGCGGGACCACGT